>JAUPKS010000126.1 GCA_030837315.1 Planctomycetota bacterium | reverse complement strand
GGTGCAGATATATTAAATCAAAAGGTTTCTGAAGTAAGACGGTACATTACAAAAGATGCTGTTAAAAGCAGTTCAACAAATGTCATCGGGAAAGGGAATCTTTTATTAGTATCAAGAACAGGTGTTGGCAAGTTAGCTATTGCCCCTTTTGATATAGCAATTAGCCAAGATTTTACTGGGGTGTATACAAGAGAAGACAGGTTGATTGCTGAATATCTTTATAGGTATTTTGATTTCGATCAAGCTGTTTTACAGAGTCAGAATCAAGGAACTTCAATTAAAGGAATTACACGGGATACTTTATCAGATATTACTATTTCCCTTCCCCCCACCAAAGCCGAACAAACCGCCATCGCTCAAATCCTCAGTGACATGGATGCTGAGATTGAGCAATTGGAGCAAAAGCTGGATAAATACAGGCTGATTAAGCAGGGTATGATGCAGGAACTGCTGACCGGCAGGATACGGCTGGTATGAGGTGCTTACACGGAAAACTGAAATAATATGTTATGCTATTTTAGTTTTTATATATAATCTAAAACAGCAGTCGTGGTTATTTTAATTTTATGGTGATGCCGATTTGGAACAGTTCTGGATACTGAAAGAAATCACAGGCGGCAAGCGGGGCAAGATGTATGTGTTTGCTGTCTATATGCCGTTGTTCAAATAACATCAAATAACAGAGAGGTATTCCGGATATGTTACCCCTCTGTTATTTAAGGATACGCTCCTTATGAAAGAAAACCAGAACATCGAATGGAAAGAATCCTGGCGGGATGAGTATATCAAATGGATTTGCGGCTTTGCCAATGCGGCAGGCGGCACGCTTGTTATTGGGAAAAATGACGAAGGGGTTGTTACCGGTGTTGACCATGCCGAAAAACTTATGGCGGACATTCCCAACAAGGTCAGGGATATTCTGGGCATTATCGTAGATGTGAATTTAAAAACAGCCAGGGGCAAAGAGTTCCTGGAAATCCTGGTCGAGTCATACCCTTATCCTGTGAGCTATAAGGGACAATACCATTATCGCAGCGGCAGCACCAAACAGGAACTCAAAGGTTCTGCTCTGGATGCCTTTCTTCTGAAAAAATATGGTCTGCATTGGGACAGTGTTCCCGTGCCGAATTTATTGCCTGAATCTCTTGAAGAAAAAGCGTTTGCACTTTTTGCAAAAAAAGCTGTCAAAAGTAAGCGATTGGGAGATGGGGTATTGCAGGAAAACCGGGAATCGCTGTTAAGGAAATTGCATTTGCTTGAAGGATCCTACCTGAAAAGGGCTGCAGCGCTCTTGTTTCATGAAGATCCTGAGCAGTATGTTACGGGAGCCTATGTGAAAATAGGTTTTTTTAAAACCGATTCTGACCTGGTTTATCAGGATGAAATTCACGGTAACCTGTTTCAGCAAGTGGATAAAACCATAGACTTGCTGTTGACTAAATACATGAAAGCCTATATCAGTTACGAGGGTCTTCAGAGGGTGGAACGCTATCAGTTCCCCGCACCGGCATTGCGGGAAGCCCTGCTCAATGCCGTCGTTCATAAGGATTACAGCAGCGGCAATCCCGTGCAGATCAGTGTTTACGAAGACAAAATTATTTTTTGGAATGCAGGCCGTCTGCCCGATGGGTTATCGCTAGAATTGTTACAGAAAAAACATCCTTCCATCCCTTACAACCCGCTCGTAGCCTCTGCATTTTTCCGGGCTGGTTATATTGAAGCCTGGGGTCGGGGAATAGAAAAAATAAATAATGAGTGTAAACTGGCGGGTGTCCCTGCCCCAGAGATTAATTCTGATTGTGTAGGATTGATGATAACTTTTCAGTCTGACATTGCAGGTAAAACGCAGGTAGAAACGACGGTAGAAACGACGGTAGAAACGACGGTAGAAACCCCGGATGCCATCATCAGGCTCATGGCTGAAAAGCCTGATATTACTCTTGCTGAAATTGCCGCGCATATCGAAAAATCAGTTCGCACTGTTGAAAGAGCTGCGGCAAAATTAAAGAAAGAAGGAAAAATTACCTTCAAAGGCCCAAAAAAGGGAGGGCGGTGGGAGATTTTAGTATGAGTAACATCGGCAAAAAAGAACGAGAAACCCAAAACCGTGTGGTTGCTTTATTCAATAACAAGTTGAAGTATCGTTATTTGGGTAATTGGGAAGACCGCCCTGGCAACAGCAATATTGAAGAAGACATCGTAAGAGCATACCTGAGTGAAAAGGGATACAGCGAAATACAGATCAATAAGGCACTGGATAAACTGCGCATCACTGCCAACAACTACAACGAAAGTCTATACACGAACAACAAAAATGTATATGGTCTTCTGCGGTATGGCGTAAAGGTAAAGGCGGACGTTGGAGAAAATTACGAAACCGTAGCGCTGATTGACTGGAAGCATCCGCTGAAAAATCAATTTGCCATTGCGGAAGAAGTGACCGTGCAGGGCAACCATGATAAGAGGCCTGACATGGTGCTGTATGTAAACGGCATCGCATTGGGTGTGCTGGAACTAAAGCGCAGCACGGTCTCTATCGGAGACGGCATCAGGCAGGGCATCGTAAACCAACAAAAAGAATTTATTCAATCCTTCTTCTCAACCATGCAATTTGTGTTTGCCGGGAATGATACCGAAGGTCTGCGGTACGGCACCATTGGCACACCAGAAAAATACTTCCTGAAATGGAAGGAAGAAGACATCGAGGGAAATGTATTGGATAAGTACCTCTTAAAACTTTGTGATAAAGAACGGTTTTTAGAAATTATTTACAACTTCACCCTGTTTGACGGCGGCGTGAAAAAGCTCTGCCGTACGCACCAGTATTTCGGCGTCAAGGCCGCGCAGGAGCATGTGAGAAGGCGAGAGGGCGGCATCATCTGGCACACACAGGGCAGCGGCAAAAGCCTGGTAATGGTGTGGCTGGCAAAATGGATTCTGGAAAACAACCCCCATGCCCGTGTGGTGATTATCACCGACCGTGACGAGCTGGACAAACAGATTGAGCGGGTGTTTAACGAGGCAGGCGAAGGTATGGTGCGGACCACAAGCGGTAAGGATTTAATGGAACAGTTGGGCAACACCTTGCCCCGATTATTGTGTTCGCTGGTGCATAAGTTTGGCAGGAGAGATGTTGAGAAATTTGATGCGTTTATTGAAGAATTAAAGAGCGGCCCGACACATACCGTAGGCGAAATATTTGTTTTTGTGGATGAATGCCACCGCACGCAGTCGGGCAAGCTGCATAAAGTAATGAAGGCAATTATGAAGAACGCCATTTTTGTCGGCTTTACCGGAACCCCGCTCTTAAAACAGGACAAACAGACCAGTCTGGAAGTATTCGGCAAATACATCCATACCTACAAATTCAACGAAGCGGTGGGGGATGAAGTTGTGCGGGACTTGATTTATGAAGCCCGTGATATTGACCAGCAGATTTCTTCACGGCAAAGGATAGACGAGTGGTTTGAAGCCAAAACAAAAGGGTTGAACGACTTTCAAAAATCCGAACTGAAGAAGAAATGGGGCACCATGCAGCGGGTGCTCAGCTCTCGTTCCCGGCTGGAGAAAATTGTCAGCGATATAGTCTTCGATTTTAATGTAAAACCCCGGTTAAGTTCTGGCATGGGCAATGCCATTCTGGTGGCAGGCAGCATTTACGAGGCCTGCCGTTATTTCGACCTCTTTCAAAGCACCGAACTGAAAGGGAAATGTGCCGTCATTACCTCGTATAACCCAACTACCCGTGACATCACTACCGAAGATACCGGGGCGAATACCGAAACCGAAAAGGAATACATCTACAAGATCTATGTTGCCTTGCTTAACGGCAAAACCACTGAAAAATATGAAGATGCGGCCAAAGCCAAATTCATAAAAGAACCAGCCAACATGAAACTGCTTGTCGTGGTGGATAAATTGCTCACCGGTTTTGACGCTCCCCCCTGCACCTATCTGTATATCGATAAAAACATGCAGGATCACGGTTTGTTCCAGGCCATCTGCCGGGTAAACCGCCTGGACAGCGATGACAAGCAGTTCGGTTACATTGTTGACTACAAGGACCTGTTCAGAAAAGTGGAAGATGCCGTAGCCGTTTACACGTCTGAATTGGATTACGATACCTTCCGGAAAGAGGATGTGGATGTGTTATTGAAAGACCGTTTGAAAACGGGCAGAGAACGGTTAGACGCTGCCTTGGAAGAAATAGCCTTATTGTGTGAACCCGTTGCACCGCCCAAAGATTCATTGGCATACATCCGCTACTACTGCGGTAACCCTGAAAACGAAGAAGACCTCAAAGTCAATGAAGTAAAACGTACGGCGTTATATAAGCAGACCGTGGCATTGATAAGGGCCTATGCCAACATTGCCGGAGAAATGGAAGACGCCGGATATTCGGCCAAGGAAATAGAAGGCATCAAAAAACAGGTTGATTTTTATTTGAATCTGAGGGAAGAAATCAGGAGGGCAAGCGGTGAAACGCTTGACTTGAAAGCCTACGAAGCCGATATGCGGCACCTGATTGATACCTTTATTCAGGCAGAAGAAAGCAAAAGAATAGACCCGTTTGAAGACCAGACACTGCTTGATATTATTGTGAAAAGCGGGATTGCCAAGGCAGTCAACAATTTGCCGCAAGGCATAAAGAGCAGCACGGAAGCCATCGCCGAAACAATAGAAAACAACGTCCGGCGGAAAATCATCAAAGAACATTTGATAGATCCGGCTTACTTCGAGGAGATGTCAAAGCTCTTGAACGAAATTATTAAGGAAAGAAAAGCACATGCCGTCAGTTATGAAGAATATTTAAAGAAGATAGCTGCATTGGCGAAGAAAGTAAGCAATCCTGCAAAAGATGATTTGCCGGAAAGTATTAGAAAAAGCAATGCCAGGCGGGCATTATACAACAATCTCGATGGTGACGAGGAATTGGCTGTTATTATGGACGAGGCTGTTAAATATGTGAAGAAGGCCGATTGGCGTGGTAATGAAGCCAAGGAAAGAGAAATAAAAAAGGCGCTGTATGATATTCTGAAAGATAGAAATGAAGTAGAACGGATTTTTCTTATAATAAAACAGCAAAATGAGTATTGAGATGCGGCAAATAGTGATTGGTGACATTTGCGCTGATGTGGCGCATAAAGACATTAAACATGTGTACCTGAGCGTTTATCCGCCAGCGGGTAAGGTAAAAATAGCAGCGCCCTTACGCATGGATTTGGATACCGTCAGGGTATTTGCTATTTCAAAATTGAGCTGGATAAAGAAACAACAAGGCAAGTTTTTCAGCCAGGGAAGAGAAGCGCCAAGAGAATATATAACAAGAGAAAGTCATTACTATCTGGGTAAGCGTTACCTGTTAAACGTAGGAGAACATAACGCTTCGCCAAAAGTGGTAATAAGGCATGAAACAATAGAGATGTACATACGGCCAAATACGGGCTTGAAAAAAAGACAAGAAATTTTAGATGAATGGTATCGCCAAAGATTGAAAGAAATTATTCCCGGAATAATTGTTCAATACGAAAATAAATTGAAGCTTAATGTTGCTGAGTTTGCCATCAAAAAAATGAAAACTAAGTGGGGCACTTGTAGTAGAGAAGCAAAAAGAATCTGGTTGAACCTGGAACTCGCTAAAAAGCCCAAAGAGTGTATTGAATATATAGTTGTGCATGAAATGGTGCATCTCCTGGAACGACACCATAATGAAAGATTTATTGCTTTTATGGACAAATTTTTACCCAAGTGGAGATTTTATAAAGAGGATTTGAACAGAAGTCCATTACGTCATGAAAACTGGAGGTACTGACGTGTAGCCTGAGCTGCAGCTGCACGTCTTATGCACTGGCGGCAATTAGAATCGCGTCATAATTTATAACCGATTGTACGGACAAATTGCTTGCGATTCTGGATGTCTTTTTCATCCTCAACACCCCTGGGGCTATACCCATCAATGGCGCCCAATATACCCCGGCCTTGTTCAGTTTCTGCCACGATAACTTGCACAGGATTGGCAGTTGCACAAAAAACAGAGCAAACTTCAAGGCAAGCCTTAATAGCATTCAGTACATTTACAGGAAACGCCTCTTTCATGAGGATGACAAAGGCATGGCCAGCCCCGATATTCAGGGCATTTTGAATAGCGCTCTCTCTGAGAGAACTGTCATTTCCTTCCGCCCTGACAAGACATGGACCAGAGGCCTCACAAAAGGCAATACCGAACTTAATACCAGGTACAGCATTAATCATGACCTCGTATAAGTCTTCCGCCGTTTTAATAAAATGGGTTTGCCCAATAATGATATTGGCCCCATCAGGGATTTGCATGATAACAGTCTTCATTTCCACCATAGTTTATTTCAACTCTATGACATTAACCTTTCCAAAACTGTCAAGGGGTTTATCAAACTTTTCTTTATCGCCAACCACGAGGACCTTTATCTCGTCCGGATGCAGATATTTCCTGGCAACACGCTGAACGTCTTCCTGGGTAACTGCCTGAACATTATCCAGATACGTTTCGAGATAATTTAAAGGCAATTCTTCATATTCAATATCAATCTTCTGTCCCACAATGCTGGCGCTGGTCGTGAATCGAAAAACAAATTGGTTCATAAAGGTTTCTTTGGCCTGTGCTAATTCATCTTTATCAACCGGCATTTTGCGAATTTTGTCGAGTTCTTCCAGTGCAATCGAAATAGCACGGTTGGTAGACTCTAATTTGGTCTGGCACGAGACAAAGAACATACCGGTGTCTCGTGAGGTCTGAAAAACACTGTAAGCTGAGTAGGCGAGTCCTTCATCCGAACGAATCCTGCCGGGAATACGAGCCGTAAAGCTTCCGCCACCCAAGATAAAATTCATTATCATAACGGGAAAATAATCCGGACTCTTGCGGTGTATTCCCAGATGCCCCATGAGGACGTTTGCCTGATTAATATCCTTATATACATAATATACTGACCTTTCAAAGCGTTTTTCAACCTTGGGTATTTCGGGGAAAAGAATTTCTTCTTTTTTCCATCCTGCAAACGCAGTATTCAGTTTCCTGATAATCTCTTCCTTGTTAAAATCACCTGAGATACCAAGAATAATATTGTTGGGATGGAAATATTTCTTGTGGAATGCAACCATATCATCCCGGGTAATTTTTTCAATGGATTCGAGGGTTCCTTCAACCTTTCTGTTGTATGGGTGCCTACTATCATACATAATCTTGCGAAATTCCCTGCCGGCAATCTGCGCGGGATTATCGTTTTCGCGCCTGATTGATTCTATGACTTCATCCTTTCGCATCCTGATTTTATCTTCGGGAAAGGCTGGATTCATGAGCACATCTGCAAAGATCTTTAACCCTTTATCAATATCTTTCTTCAGTGAAGACAAACTTGCACTGCCTGATTCACGATCGATGGATGTTTCCACGGAGGCCGCCATGAATTCGAGCTCTTCGTTCATCTTATCCGCCTGCATGGATAATGTACCACCGTTTCTCATCACATATCCTGTCAGGCTTGCCAATCCCGCCTTTTCTATCGGTTCATAAACTGCACCGGTTCTGATGCGTGCTGTAATATTAAATAATGGCAGATCGTGATCCTCCAGCAGATATAAAATCATGCCATTTTCCAGGACAACTCTGTCCACTTTTGAGGGGACAAAATTGAGTGGTTTAAATTTAAAACCTGAAACAATCTTTGCCCCTTCAGACTCGGGCTTCCCTGTGGATGGTACTGCGGCATGTTCATGTCCTTGGGGCTGAGCAACGAGATTCGGAGAATAGACAAGAGAAAAAAAGTACGCCAGGAATAGTGCAGAAAATAAAGCATAGTTGTTTTTGTTCACGTTAAAATCTCCCGAGTTTCTAATCTTTCAATGTATCGTAGAAAAATGCTGATAACAGATATTTAATAGGTAACTGTTGATTTTTCCGGCCTATTATTTTCCTTCGTTTCTTTCATCTTCGTGTTATTTTCTTTCTTCACAAGGATGGCCACCGTGCGGTTATTCTTCGTAAAATATTTCATGGCAACCCTCATCACGTCCTCTGCGGTTACCTGTGCCACCTTGTCGAGAAAGGTGTTAATGTAACGCCAATCGGAAAGAACTTCAAAATGGCCTATTTCATTAGCAAGCCCAGAGGCAGAGTTAAGATCCCGAATGAAATCTGCTTCCAGCTGATTTTTGATTTTTTGCAGTTCCCAATCGGAAGGAGGGGCATTTTTCAGTTTTTCAATTTCCTCATATATGGCAGATTCCACCTCTGCCACGGTATGAGGCGCCCGTGGTGCTGCAAGAAAGGTAAACGTATCCGGATATTTACTGATTTCATCGTAAGCGTGAGCCATGACGGCAATACGCTTGTCTTCGATCATGGATTTATACAATCTCGATGTACGGCCATCAGAAAGAAGAGAACTTAAGACATCCAGCGCATACAGGTCAGGGTGGCCGACCGCCGGGATGTGATAGGAAATAGCTATGTAGGGATTCGATTCAAACTCTATCTCGACCCGCCGTTCTCCTTTCTGTTCTGGTTCAACGGTTTTCACCGTTGGAGGCGCAGGTTGGCTGGGTATATCACTAAAGTATTTTTCTACCAATTTTATTGCGTCATCAGGGTTAAAATCTCCTACCATAACGATTACCGCATTATTGGGAGCATAGTATCTCTTGAAATATTCTGCCGTTTCTGCTTTGGTAATATTTTGGACGTCCGATCTCCAGCCGATAGTAGGCCAGCGATACGGATGAGCAATGAAGGTCACCGCATTTAATTGTTCAATCAGCAGGCCAAATGGACTATTCTCGGTCCTGAGTCTCCTTTCTTCCATCACGACGTCCCGCTCAGAATAAAATTCCCTGAGCACGAGATTTTTCATGCGATCGGATTCAATAAACGCCCACAATTCCAATTTATTTGCCGGCAAATCACAGAAATAATAGGTACCGTCGGTACTCGTTGCAGCATTAAGTCCTGAGGCTCCGTGTCGTAGATATAAAGAAAAAACCTCATCTTTTACCACCAAATCCCTGAGTTTTTTTCTCACTTCATCCAATTCCTTTTCAAGTGATTCGATCTTTTTCTTATCGGTCGTTTTCGTATGAGTTTTTTCTGCAGAGACTTTTACAACCAAATCATCTTCCTTTTCAAGCAAAGATTTTTCTGCGGTGTAATTCCTGGTTCCAAACATCTTTGTGCCTTTAAACATCATATGCTCAAACAGGTGAGAAACCCCGGTAATCCCAGGCCGCTCATCGACAGATCCCACCTTATAATTAATACGAACACATACAATAGGTACGTCATGCTTCTCCAACATGAGTAATTTTAAGCCGTTTTTAAGTACATACTCTTTTACGTCAAGCTTCAGGGTATCTGCACATACCCCGCCTGCAAAAAGCACAGTAAACGCGAAGACTGAAAGAACCAATACCAGTGACTTTTTCCCCATTTTTCGTGCACTCCTCATTGTTTTGCCAAGTAACGATAAATTCACTGTTGTAGCTGTAAGAATTTTAAGATGAAAGGTAATACATTTGCAACGTAATTTTAAAATATCCGTTAGTATTTACATTCAATAACTTAGTCTTTACAACACGCCAGGTCTATCGAAAGTTCCAAGACAATCGTAATGGATGGTACGAGGAAATGGCTCTTGAATGTAAGATATATTCGTGTTACTATTGCAACCAAGGTAGTCTGAACTACATAATACTTTGATGGATACGAGGAGCATTTTTTTTAAGAATATTACGAGGAGTCTGACATTATGAAAAAAGGAAGAAATTTGATTTTAACGGTATGTGCTTCTGTTTTTTTACTTTGGGCTGGACATGCAGGTAATGCAGGTGAGCTAAAGCACGACGCACATGCGGCAAAACAGCTAGAAATTATCAGAAAAAATTTAAGCGGCCTGACTGAAATGAAATATACGGATGCAAAGAAGTATTATGCGGAGGCGCTTAAAGACCTCAATGCATTAATTGAAAAATATGCCAAAACAGAGGAGGCATTAGAAGCACAATTTTATATTGGCGCTGTTTACAATGAAATGCGTACTTTTGAAGAGGCAATTAAATGTTTTGACATGGTGCTGAGTCAGGGAGAAATAGATCAGAATTTTAAGGCACGGACATTGTACTTTAAGGCAAAGGCACTGATAGCAAAGGGTGATATTGCAAAGGCAAAAGATGCCGTAGCAGAGTTAAAACAGATCGAACCAAGGGCTGCCGATAGTTTTGGACAAGAATTGAGCGGTACAATGCGTATCGGTATGGATGCTCCAATGTTTAATGTGACAGATTTTCAGGGAAAGCCTGTAGACCTGTCAAAATACAAAGGAAACGTAGTTGTCCTGGATTTTTGGGCAACATGGGGCGACTCCTGTATACAAGAATTTCCTAAACTGAAAAAAATGTATAGCAAGTTTAAAGATAAAGGGGTACAGTTCATCGGTATAAGTCTGGATGATGACATTGATGATTTACGTGGATTTTTAAAGCAGGAATCGGTTGAGTGGCCTCAGGTGTTTGACAAAAAGCGGTGGAAAGGTTTGATTCCCGCACTCTATAATATACAGGTTATACCTACCATGGTTGTTCTGGATCGAGAAAGCAAGGTGCGCTATATCGGGGGTGATACAGAAAACGTCACGCAGATAGTTACTACGCTCATCTCTGGATCAAAGGAACTCCCCTCATTTCGATAGGGAAGAAAGACCCTGGGTTGACTTTATGGAAATCCTTCGATTCCCAATTGCTTACTGAACTGTATTACCAGTAACAAAATCCCAAATACAATTACAGCAATTATTAAAATCCAATCTTTCTTCTTTTTGGCGGTTTCTTGTGGTTTATCTGATGAGGTAGCAGCCTTTTCACCTGCGGGTTCTTTCGTTTCGACATCGGCCGCTTCCAGGGCAGATTGTGTTGGTTGTAGTTCTGATTTATTATTCTTATCCGGAAGTAAAGGCGTTGTCTTGTGCGGACGTCTTACATCGGCCTTTGGTTTTTCTGCTGACTGGGTTTGCATCTTCTGTTGCGACCTGGTTTCTGGCCGTGTCTGGGTATTTGGATTTTTCTGATCAGTGGGTATAATAGTTAAAAATTCACCGCAGAAACGGCACTTAATTGCCTCGTCCTTGATTTCCTCTGCACAATAAGGACATTTTTTCATAATTTTTTCCTTTTGCTTTTAACGAAATATATGCTTAAAAAGGCAACAATACAGAGCCAGATTTGTACAGTTACGACATAATAAAGAATGCCTTTCACAAGCTTGCCAACGTATGATCTCCTCCATTTTTCAGTGCTCTTTTTTAGAGGACTCTGAAATAACGTAGAACCCATTTTCTTGAATGGTTTGAAAAGTTTTTTGTATTTAGGGTCTTTTTTGTCCACCTTGATATAAGGCGAGTTATATTCCGTTTCAACCTTTGCAGGAGGCCTCTCTTCCACAGGCGGTCTGTAAGTCTCCACGGGTTTTCTTTCAAGCGGTATGGTTGCTAATGGCGAATATCTCTGTTCTTGAGCAAGAGGATTGGCTTCTGGTGGAGGGTATACTGGTTTTACTGCTCCATACATTCCCATCGGACCTTCAGTTTCTGGAGGTTTGGTTTCTGAATCCCTTGTATCCGGCGATGCCTCTTCCGGAGGTCTGGTTTCTGTTGGTCGAGAAGCTTCCACCTTCGCTTCCGGTGGCTGAGATTCTTCCGGTTTGGGTTTTTCTACCGGTTCTTCCCTTTGCGGCGGAGCTACAGGCTTTACTACCTGAGGGGAACCGCCTACCATACTCTGCATACGTTCTTCGATTAATTTTTTATATTTTTGCAGTTCTTCCTCTGCTTTATCGTTCATGCCTAGTTTTTTATATGCCAGCCAAAGCCGCTGATAGGCCTCAACGTATTCTGGTTTAATCCTGGTAACCTTGGTAAATTCCTTAACGGCATCATCAAACATGTTCTGCCTGAAGTAGATACTCCCCAAACCAAAGTGCGCTTCGGCATGTTCCGGGTTAATCTCTATAACGTTCTTTAGCATTTCCAGGGATTGATCCAATTTCCCCAATTTGTATAAATTATAGGCATCGAGGTAGTGTCTATTTGCCTCATCCTCTCTATCGGCAAAAACAGGTTGTGCAGAGAGTATGCCTATGAAGGTAAAAATGGAAATGAATAGGAGTAGATATTTTCTCATAATACAATAGTAACCATTTTGTGCCGATGATACAAAATAAATTTCATTCACTCCTTTTCAGTTTTTCATACGAAGCCAACGCACTATTGGCTTCATTTTCCATTCCCTTTTTCTTATAAATCAGATACATTTCCTGATAAATGTTACTAAGGTCGGGCTTTATGGTTAAAGCCATTTTCAATTCTGATAGCGCATTGTCTAATAAGTTATTTTTATTATAAATCATCCCTAATGCCAGATGTGTTTCTGCATTAAACGGGTCTTTACCCAGGCTTTCTTTTAATAAAGTAATAACGTTATCGATTTTTTCTTGTGGTACTTGTTGTATAGATTGTTCCAATGTCTGGATATTCGATTTTGACAGGGAGTGATATTTACGCTTTAAGTAAACAAAGGTGCTTATAGAAATTAAAAGTACAATAAAAGCGGCTCCGACGAGCAGGAAGAGTAGTTGTTTTTTCATGGTTTTGTTTTATTGAATTTATCTTTACACTGTGAATGAAAACTATATCAGTCGGATGCCCAATTCACTCAGTTGTTTTGCATCGACTTCCGATGGCGCATTTGTCATAAGACAGGTAGCTTTCTGTGTCTTAGGAAATGCAATAACCTCACGAATATCATCAAGCTGCAATAACAAGGTAACCATGCGATCGACCCCTAATGCGATTCCGCCATGCGGGGGTGCGCCGTATTTCAGCGCATCGAGCAGAAATCCAAATTTCGCGTAAGCACTCTCATCGTCTATCCCGAGCAGACGAAAGACTCTTTTCTGCACCTCTGGAGTGTGTATACGGATACTGCCACCTCCAAGTTCTACACCATTCAGTACGAGGTCATACGCACGGGCCTTAACCTCTAAAGGTTTCTGTTCCATCGTTGGAAGGTCATCAGGATGAGGTGACGTAAACGGGTGATGAAGCGCCTCGTAACGTTTCAAATCTTCATTATAATCGAATAATGGAAAGTCCACAACCCATGAAAAATTGAATGTGGCGGTATCAATGAGTTTGTTTTTCTGACCCAGATGGAGCCGGAGTTGCGCAAGTGACTGGGAAACCACCCTGGGTTTGTCAGCAACAAAAAGGAGTAAATCCCCCTTTTTCGCATCCATATGTCTTTGTAACTTTTCCAGGGTTTCCGAAGAAAAGAACTTTGCTATCGAAGAGGACAAACCGCTTTCTTCTACCTTGAACCATGCAAGACCCTTCGCCCCAAATTGACCGACAAAGGCCGTTAAATCATCGATATCTTTTCTTGAAAAATTCCCGCAACCGCTCGCATTCATGCCGCGAACTTGTCCACCCGACTTGATTGTGTCTGAGAACACCTTGAAATCTGATTTCTGAACGATATCGGATACATCTTTTATCTTCATACCAAATCGCAGGTCAGGGGCATCACAACCATAAGATGTCATTGCTTCTTTGTAAGAAAGCCGCGGGAAGGGGGTGGTAATCTTTTTATCAAGTACCTTGTCAAAGATAGCAGCAATGAGCCCCTCTATGACCTGAATAATATCGTATTCATCTACAAAGGACATTTCCATATCCATTTGTGTAAATTCAGGCTGTCGTTGGGCGCGGAGGTCCTCGTCGCGGAAACAACGTACAATTTGAAAATAGCGATCGTAACCCGCCACCATAAGTATCTGCTTGAAAAGTTGAGGAGACTGCGGGAGTGCATAAAATTTGCCGAGGTTGACCCTGCTGGGTACCAGATAATCCCTGGCCCCTTCCGGGGTGCTTTTTGTCAATACCGGAGTTTCGATGTCGACAAAATTCAACCGGTCGAGGTACTCACGTATCGTCTGACAAACCTTGTGGCGGAAGATCAGACGCTTTTGCATTGCAGAGCGTCTCAAGTCAAGGTATCGGTGCTTAAGCCGTAATTCTAAAGACACGTTACTATCATCCGTAATCTCGAATGGCGGGGTTTCTGATCTATTCAGTATTTCAAGGGTATCAGCAAAAACCTCTATTTCTCCTGTATCAAGATTTGGGTTTAATGTACCCTCTGGTCTCGGAGACACAATACCTTGGATAGCCACAACATATTCGGGCCTTAATTGACCGGCAGTGTCATAAAATTCTTTTCCTTTCGTGGGATCGAAAACTACCTGGGTAATACCATACCGGTCACGTAAGTCAATGAAGATTAAACCGCCGTGGTCCCGGACACTGCTCACCCAACCCACCAGGGTAGCGGCTGATTTCACATCTGTTCTGCGCAATTGACCACAGGTATGTGTTCGTTTCATGTTCGGCATTGTTTGACTATCTCCTGGAAATTAAGAATGTTTTAGCTCTTGGGAGGTGATTCTCTATTCAAAAACCACCTGAGAACTTCGCTTTGTTTCAGGGAAATTTCTTCGCTCGTCTCCATTACCTTGATCTTGACGTCGCCACGCGCCAGCTCGTCAGGCCCTAACACAATTACGTATTTTACTCCCAATTTGTTTGCCGTACGCATCTGCGCCTTGGGACTCCTTCCTTCATAATCAATATCAGCGGAAAGATTGGCTTTTCTCAAAAGGTTGAGCAGATAAAAACACTGCTTCCTGGTTTCTTCGCCAATGGAAACAATATATATCGCGGGGGACGGCCCACCCACTTCTGGAGAGACAGATTTGTTCCTTGCCATGACATTTTCAAGGGCCAGTATCGTTGCCTCCATCCCGATAGCAAATCCGACTGAACCGATGGATGGCCCCCCAATGTCGGAAATCAGATTGTCATATCGTCCGCCAGCACAAATAGCATCGCGGGCACCTAACGAAGAGTGGGTGATTTCATAGACAGTCTTGGTATAATAATCCAACCCCCGCACCAAATGTGCATCAGCAATGTAAGGAATACCAATATCCAGAAGGGCTTCCCTCACCGCCTTTGCGTGGGATTGGCATCCTCCGCACAAATAATCATGAATAGAGGGCATGTGATGGCTGATGGTCTTGCATTTCTCGTTTTTACAGTCCAGGATGCGAAATACATTTCGGTTTAATCGTGATTGGCAGAGTTCGCAGAGGCCCTTTTCCTGTTCACAGAGTTTTTCTTTGAGGATACTTCTAAAAACCGGTCTGCACTCCTCACAACCTATGGAATTAATCTTGACTTTATATCCCTTGAGACCGATGCGGTCGAATATGCGCGTTGCAACACTGAT
>JAUPKS010000125.1 GCA_030837315.1 Planctomycetota bacterium | reverse complement strand
TTTTTACTTTTTCTGTATGGTTCTCACGGTTTTCCAAATGCTACCTTTTACCTTCTTCCGACAAGGGCATGGGAACTTGGAAGTGGTTGCTTACTGGCAATTGTAACTCATAAGTATACTTTAAGAACTGAAAACAACGTCTTTCTTTCGTCTATAGGGCTTTTAATAATCATACTATCTTATGCTTTCATTTCTGGTGAAGGTGGAATATCTGCTTATCTTATCTTTCCTGTAATAGGCTCACTTCTTGTAATTGCCTTTTCAAAAACCAGAGAGAGTATTGCAAACAGGGTTCTTACGGTATTTCCCATGGTTTATATCGGCAAAATATCATACTCTCTCTATATATGGCACTGGCCAGTGATCGTTATGTCGAAAAACTTGTATTTCGATGGTAAGACGGTATTCACTCCTCTCTATTCAACACTTCTCTTATTTGCTATTTCGATAGCTTCTTATCATGTAATTGAGCGAACAACTCGTCAAAGACCCAAGATAATTTTCCCTATTTTTGTCTGTTTTGTAGCAACTATGACCTTGTCACTATTTCTGTCTACTTCAGATATTGCAGAAGATATTTCGGCTTATAGCGAGACAACTTGGGATGGGCAGCTTTACAACGTGGCTCCACATCAAGAGCTGCCTGATCACGTAAGAAAAAAAATGGCGGGGATAATTGTCCCCGTCCGAGAACATTCCGAACGAAACTATTATACTGAAGGTGGCATTACAAAACTTTATAACAACGAAATACCTGAAGTTGTAATTCTTGGTGACTCACATGCACTTATGTGGTCCGCTATTTTAGATGAAATTGTTAAAGAACTTAACGTCTCGATCTCTTTCTATGCTGCTTATGGTACCCCAACATTTTTTAGTATCCCGATTAAGAAAATATTCGAAAAGGAGACCCCTTTTTTTAGCGCTGAAGAAAGATACCTATTTGATAAAATGAGGCTTCGTTTTCTCGATGAATGGAAACCGAAAGTAGTGATAATCGCAGTGCGATGGTCAACAATAATAAATGAACAGATAACACACGATTTAATTGATTTTTTAGGGAAACGTGGATCAAAAATACTCTTTATCGAACAGCCGCCTGAGTTGTTTTTTAGTGATAAAAATGCACCGCAATATTTGGCTCATATGAATTTATTGCCAACACAAGACTCTAAAAAATATATACCTGGCAAAAATAGCTCAGAGTACGACAAAGGCCTAAATTTGATCCGACAGATATCAGAAAAGAATGCACATTGCGAGATTATACCAATCGCAGATATTTTTATGAATAATAATCAGGTGTGGGTTCTTGATGGTTCCGATGTTTTATACATAGACGATGATCACTTAAGTCACAAAGGCGCTTTGAAGGCAAAAAATAGAATAAAGCAAATATTGCAAAGCTGTTTGCAATCTTAGGTGCGTCCAATAGGCAGATAATTCATGGGGGGTTGATTGTTTCAAATTGAGAAATATGAAAATAGAGATGCAGACTTTTTGAAAGGGTTCACTCAGCAATACCGATTCGTATGGGATTTGGGTGTTCCTGCTATGCGGATAAATCACGTGCCCCATGACAAACGTCCGGTGGGGTGCTGAGGGTCAAACCTTCGAAATTCATTTTATTTTGTCTGTTGGGTGAAACAAGCGCATCCACCAATACTATGGTGCGATAGGTTCTCCTCGTTTAACCCATCCTTATACAGAACTACTAAACTGAGCGTTCATCTGATCTCACGCCAAAGACTAACGACGAAGTCTCCTCTTGGCAGGGGATGAAGGGGTGGGTAAAGTCTAGTTTCCTATGGATAAATAAATAAAGAAATATGGTAACATTTTAGCCGTTTGAAAAATTGCCTTTAAATAAACCACCACTGCTTGTTCCCAAACTCCTGTTTGGGAACACAATTGCGGAGAAACTGAGTTTCTCGCCCATTACACTCCCAAACAGGAGTTTGGGTGCGAGCAGTTGAAAGATATTTTTCAAAAAGCTAAATTGTTACGAAATATTTTAAATAATCGAATGAGCAGGTATGCATCATGGTTTTACTGTATACGAAACAGAGTTTCGTTACATCGATGTTTCCAAACAGAGTTTTGGAAAAAGGAGATTGAAAACCTTGAAAAACGAAAAGACCCGTTTCGGACCTTAACTTTTATAGGAAAGAAGCATCGATTCCAATTCTTGCCCTGACTTCCCAAGCGCTTCTCTTACCTGTTCAAGGAAACGGTAGCTTTCTTCAATCTTGTCTTTCAATATCAATTGGATGATGAGGATATGGCCGATCTTTTCGATGAGCTTATCGGCATTGGGTATGTTTAAACTATAAATCTTTTCTTTGATTTCAAGCTTTTGATAAATCAGGTCTACCGATGGGGTCAGGGTGCCGGTAAAGTCGTCAAAGAGGGCATTTTCCTTTGCCAGGTTCAATTGGTTAGCTGCTGCATCAATGACGGTAACTGTCATCGGTGACGGCCCACAAAGGTAAAACATAATGTTGGGGTCGGGGGAGAGATATTTTCTCAAGAGCGGTCCGATAAACCCTACTTCACCCTTCCATTGATTTCCTTGTTCATCTGCAAGCCCTTGTTCCTTTATTAGCTGCTTATCCTCCAAAGAAACAGAACGAAAATATTCCTTGTCCACATCGTTTAATTCGGCAGGGTTGTCGCCACGAAATGCACCAGAAAGCACCGGTACACATTTAAAATTAGGATGCTTCCGCTGCCAATTTAACCATTTTGGTAAATAGGCCATAGGAATGTCCTGAAATCGTCTTTCTCCCAGGAAAAATATGGCTGTATCCTGCCTTCCTTCCTGAAACCATTGTTCTAAGAGCGCCAGAATAGGCGCCAAACCAGCGCCACCTGCCACAAAAACGGCAGTATGAGGTTCTTCTTTTAACGTAAAATGCCCGTACGGGCCCGTAAAACGGATCTTTTCTCCCAGGAAAAAATTCCACAGGCTTTTCTCTAAGAGATAGTTATGCACGCAATCAGGCCCTATGCAGGGAGGACCACCTTTTTCTATGGACATGGTTGGATGAGCAGCGGCCAAACGGACGATGAGTTTTAAAAGATCAGGTTCTGTTGATGCAAGAGAATAACCCCTGTACAGCATCGTACCGGGTATGTAGGGAATGAACTCTTTTCCCAAGTTCTTGCATGCTTCCTTAATAAAGCCCCCGTACTTTTTATAATACTCTTCTGTAAAATCTTCAGGAATTGCTAATTGGATATATTGTCCCGGTTTGTAGTGAATAGATTTTGATGGTTTGAGCCACAGTTCTACCTTGTCGCTGGTAAGCGCTCTCTTCTTAAGTACCCGTGCCGTGTATTTTTTTACATGCAGGGTGTCCTTAGGCAGATACAGGCTTATATCTTTTTCAACCCTGACCTGACAGGCCAGTCGTACATATCCGTCTCCCATCCCCTGTTCTAAAAATTTTCTGGAAGCTTCCCTCGTGCGCATATCAAAATGAGGAGTTTCAACTGCCGTATACGATCCAACGTCGGTGTGGAGTTTTACTTTACACTGGCCGCAGGTAGCCATGCCGCCACAGGCCGCAGGAATATTGAATCCCCTGTTTTGAAGAAGGGAAAGGAGCTTTTCGCCCCCTTCGATATCGAGCTCTTTTTTATACTCATCGTCACTGAATACGGTAAGTTTACGTTTTTCGCCGCGGCCGAAGAACTGGTATACGACCTCACTAAATATGCTAAGGACCAGTACCAGTACAGCAAGGATTCCCGCGCCAAGGAAGAGAGGAATGGTCATTGTTTTGCTCCAAGCTTCGTTTCTATGGATTTTAATACTTTTTCCAGTGTAATCTCATATGATTCAACAACGGTTCCATCTGAAAGGTGCTTATGATGTGGAAAAGTTTTTACCTTTTGGTGTGGCGCGTTATCCCATCTGGTAATTAATTTTCCGTCCTTTTCTTGCCAGTGGTACGAATATTTTCCCTCTCTAGCACTCATATATTCTCTTCTAAAAAGTTCTGCATTGTTT
>JAUPKS010000124.1 GCA_030837315.1 Planctomycetota bacterium | reverse complement strand
TAAGTCCATTCCATCCGCAACGAGCATCTGGGCCGTTCTTGCCTCATAAAATAACGTAGCATCTATGTCATAGACATCCAACAGTTCCAGTGTCTTTTGTAATCCTCTTTTGCAGGCCTCTACGCGTATCTTGCCATGCTCTACCGGGGAAGAAAGTGCATCATGTCTTCCTTCGACAGCGCTGTTGGCATCCGGATCGATATCCAGAGAGATTGCAACGTATAAAAGTTCATGATTCTTCGTCATGTTAATGGATTGAAAAAATTCAAATTATCGCAAAAGAAGACCAGATGATGAGAAACAGGGAAACTGGGAAGTCAAGAAGCTTAACCTCCCAACCTCTCAGCCTCTTGATTTTTTGTAACATTTTAGCCGCTTGAAAAATTTCCTTTAAATAAACCACCACTGCTTGTTCCCAAACTCCTGTTTGGGAACACAATTTTAGAGAAACTGAGTTTCTCGTCCATTACACTCCCAAACAGGAGTTTGGGAGCGAGCAGTTGAAAGATATTTTTCAAAAAACTAAATTGTTACGATTTTTCTAAGTTCCCGTGTCTCTGTGTTTTACTTTGCACTACTTTGGTTTGAGGAGCGGGAAGAGGATAACCTCTCTGATGGAGACATTATTTGTGAGAAGCATGATAAGCCTGTCAATGCCAATTCCAAGCCCGCCAGCCGGTGGCATGCCGTATTTTAAAGCAGTCAGGAAATCCTCATCTACCTTTCCGACAATATCGGCCTCGGTGCCTAACTGCTCGCGGAATCTCTTGTCCTGTTCAGGCGCATCATTAAGTTCAGAATAAGAATTTGCTACTTCCATCGATGCAATATATAACTCAAACCGCTGGGCAAAACGCGGGTCGTATTCGCATGCCTTTGTCAACGGACAAATCGAGGTAGGATAGTCCAGCACAAACGTAGGATTATTCAAGGTCTGTTCAACCACCTGTTCAAAGATATTGTTCGCCATAGTATCTCTGGTAACGCCATGGGTCTCAAGTCCCAATTCCTTTGATTTTCTCACCAGTCCAGCCTCATCCTCAAAACTTACACCACTGCATTCTTTTAACAATTCACAAAAAGTGGCACGACGCCAGGGCGGCGTCATATCAATCTTCCGTTCCCCAAAAGAGATTTCGTATCCACCATAAAGCTCTTTTAGCAATGCCGTTACCAGGCCTTCGGTAAGTTCCATCATGCCGTTATAATCACTGTATGCCTGATACAACTCCATCATGGTAAATTCCGGGTTGTGCTTTGTGGAGATGCCTTCATTCCTGAAATTGCGGTTAATTTCGTATACCCGTTCCATTCCTCCAACGAGCAGTCTCTTGAGATAGAGCTCCGGGGCAATCCTCAGATAGAGATCAATATCGAGGGCATTGTGGTGTGTAATGAAAGGCCGTGCCACGGCGCCACCGGGAATGGACTGCATCATGGGCGTTTCCACCTCTACAAAACCCCGGTCGTCCAGGAACCTTCGTATATACTTCATGATCTTTATCCGTTTCAGGAAGGTCTCCATGACCTCTGAATTGGTAAATAAATCGACGTAACGCTGCCGATGCCGTAACTCGACGTCTTTGAGTCCATGCCACTTCTCCGGAGGAGTTAACAGGGATTTTGTCAGGACCGTAAAATCATCCGCATAAATTGTAATTTCTCCGGTTCGCGTCTTAAAGAGTACCCCTTCCACGCCGACAATGTCGCCCAGGTCAAGCAATTTACATGTCTCGAATTTTTCGGCGCCAACCTTATCGAGTTTTATATACACCTGTATCTTCCCCGTCCAATCTTTAATATCTAAAAATGCAGTCTTCCCATGAGGACGCATGGTCGAGATACGGCCGGCGGCCTTGGCCTTTATGTCATCCTTGTCTGCGATAAAGCTATCCAAAACTGACTGAATCGATTGGGTATTGTCATACCGCCTGCCATAGGGTTCAATTCCCTTTTCACGCAACTTTTGGAGTTTATCAAGGCGTTCTTGTTCGAAATGTTCCATATAGTTTGTGTCCCGGAAAACGTAAATACAGACATGATGTAAAATAAAATTTACAAAAGATTACCCATTTTATCAGTAATACAAGGACAGTCAAGGGAAATGGCACCATCAAACATATCAGTTTGTAGAGGCGAAGCATGTGATCGTACAAGTGAAGAATACGTCTATGTTTTCACACGGTTATATGCCCCGTTGAGAGATATTTGATTACAAGGTTCGCAATTTCTGCTAGTAATACATTAGATAATAGTGTATTAGCTCCCGGGGAAATCTGTATATTTTGCTGTGACCGATTAATTATTACTGTTGCGTTAACTATTTTGCCCTTGTGCGTCGTGCGAAAAAGTGTGTCATGGCACATAAGTGCGACAGGCACACAAGTGTGCCATGTCACATTTTCACATCTGTCTGAGTTAATCCGTTGTTATTTATGTCGGTGTTTTTTATCTATAAGTAGTCTAAAATAAATGACTAATGAAATAATTTATTAAAATTTTCATTTTTCTGTGATATGGCTTCTATTTCGCGCAGTGCTGTATCAGAAAGCATTTTGATAAAGGTAAACCCTGAGTGATCAGGGGGCGCAAAGTAATAGGGTCTTTTGTAGGGGCGTATTGCGATACGCCATTATGATATAAGAAAGACAGCCTTACTGCCGAAGATGTTTCAATGAACATTTTTGCAGTAAGGCTTTTTTGTTTTAGTGGTCTCTCTAAAAAACTTACGATTGGTGAAGGAATAATTTGCCTGGTTGGTGTCGGCCAGACAAAAGAAATTACACTTAAAATCCCGTAGGGACATTATGCACGTCCTGACAAAACTTATTTGGGTGACAGCACTTGGGGCCGCATCTTGATTAGTGATTACTTATGAGTTTTGTGTGGTAACCATATTTTCATAACGTTAAAAATTCTCTTTATACTACTAACCATACCATCTAACAGGGCCAGTCATC
>JAUPKS010000123.1 GCA_030837315.1 Planctomycetota bacterium | reverse complement strand
TCTCTGTTTCATATATGCTGGTTTTTCTCTATTACTCTTTATGCGTCTAATAAAGCTTGTACAGTACAATATGCAGGAAAAATTATACTGGCTCTTCAGTAATTTCGTCCAGCGCAAGCTTCTCCCATTCACGCTCCCCAAGTACGATCTCAAATTCCTGAGGCGTCAGCATAGGGGCAGGGAAACGTCCGACTTCATCCACAGCAAGCCTCGGGCAGGCAGTATTAACGAAAGCATCTACCTTGAACTGAAGCAGCTGGTCGGGGGTTATGAGGTCGATAAGAATCAAATGTGCCTCTTTTCCATGCTTTTTTGCAAGTTCCTTTAAGGAAGAGGCAAGTTCCATTCTCTCCTGCCCGTTTTTGCTTGAGACAATGATACCGAAAACCTGTGCATCCAGGGATTTTGCAATTACAGCACTCCTCTGACGCAGAATCCTTGAGGGGTCAACCTCGCGGACTTCTCCGGAAAAGGGGTCGGCTGCAAGAACGCGTTTCTTTGTGGAGAGAGCGACTCCCAGGGGATGGAAATCTCCGCTTCCGATGTAAAGATATTCATCACAATCTTCATCCCTGGCCGCCGAAAAATTGCATCCGAGCACCTGTCCTGCATAGGCAATGCGGGAGTCCCCATTCCCGATAACGCAGGTCTTTCCCATACTCTCAAGCACACTGCATGCATCAGGAAGCTTATGGACGTGCTGGACAGTAGTAATCAGCCCTATCTTCTTGCCTTCAAGTTCACGGACAGCCATTTTAACAACAGGCCGGACATCAACCGAAGAGCGTGTTTCGATAAAGTATACTTTGTCTGAAAGCTTTGTATCTTCCAGTTCCGCATGCCCGAAATGGAAAAGAATGTCAACATGGTCAAGGAGAGTCCTGTCCAGGTCGCAAGCTCCAAAGCACGGATCTCCCGAGATAATAATTTCAGCCCCCGTCACTTCTTCGACCTTTTTTGCCAGCTCGGGGCCTTTGCGTTTTAACCCTTCGGGAAACTGAAAACCTACGAGCCTTGCTTTCGTATCCTTTATAACACTGATTATGTAGTCAGGCCTCAGGTCGAATGCTTCACTGATTCCTAAAGACATCCTTGATCTCCACACCTTTCTCGTTTACATCGATTGTAACGAGAATCTTGGGTTCAACTCCCAGCTCCCTCAGCTTCAGATAGCCGTCTCCGCGCCCTATAACGGAAATCACATCCGTTATCTCAACGCCCATCTTCTGCAGCGCCTTCACAAGGGCGAGAAGCGTCCCTCCAGTACTGATAACGTCATCAACGATAATTACTCTGTCCCCTTTTTTGAGCCCGTTTATATAGAGGACGCCCTTCGAATACCCTGTGCTCTGCGAGAGTTCGACTTCCCCTTCAAGGAAATAAGGGCGTTTCCTGACAATGGTAAGAGGAATTCCGGTTTTCAGAGAGAGGGCATTTGCAACCGGAATGCCCATAGCTTCCACGGTCAGGATAGTGTCAACATTTAAATCTGCGATCTCTGAGATGTAATCGGAGATCTCTTCTACCAGGTGAGGATCGATAGAAGGTACGCCATCAGAAATAGGATGGATAAAATAGTTATACTCCCCTCGCTTGATTATAGGGGACTTGATCAGTGAATCTTTCAGTCTTTCAAGCATGGTTTTAACCTTTTCTGGCTGTCTCGATATTCCGGGAAGTAAAAAATCCTGAAATTAAGCCTGCTCCCTCTAATACTGTTTCCCGAAGCTATAATATAAGTGTATATAAGTGCACAAACATGCTGCTGGGAAAGATAAGTTGATTTCAGGAAAACATCGAAGTACTTGATATAACTTTGGTCTTCCGATTCCAGTCCCGTTTATATTAGGGGTGCAGGAAATTTATAATAAATAGTTAAGTCAGTGTTAATAAGTTTAAGGATAGAAATGAAGGAGTTTAAGAATAGCAAAATCAAGGGATTTTGTACTCCCTTTGACCTGCCAGTGATTCACGTAACTCCGTGGCGACCGGATCGTTGAATTCAATATGATAAAGGCTCAAGAGAAGCTTAAACACCTCGTCGAAGTAGGCCTCACTTTTGCGGAAGTCAGCATAGACTCTACCCTGCAATATAATTGGAAAAGCTGACTTATCGGAGCCGTCCAGAAGGACAGGTAGTACACTCTCCTTATCTGCCTCAGTACCGATCATCCGTTTGCCAATTAAATCTCCTTCAGCTGCGACGACAAAACCCCCAATTGGTTCGTTATTATCATATTTCTTCCGGTATAGAGGTGTACCTACAACGAGAACTCGGTCAGTCTTCCCAACACGTTCCACAAATCTCGGTACACTGGCACCGATACGCGCATTTTCCCATTGATCCAGAACTACCTTAATTCCAGCCTTCTGCAAATCCTTAGCCAGACTACGCTCCACCCAAAGCTCTTGATCTGGATTTCCCCATGCATAGCTAATGAAACATTCTGGAGAGATTATTTCTTGATCCGTTACATATGATTTCAGGCGGAAAAGGACCTGTTCAAACCGAGAACGTTGATCTGCGATACGACGATTTGCTTCCACTTCTTCCGCCTGTCTCTTGGTGAGTTGAATCGGCTGATCAGCTTTCGGGAGCACTATTTTTTCCCCACAGTCATTGCAGAAAGTAAACTCAGCTCCGCTAGCCATTTTTTGTCGGACCACTGCACGATTAAGAGTGTGTCCCTTCGAGCATACAACTGGTTCATAACGTCTCACCGTAAGATTTCGACGTGCCAAGAAATTTTCAAAGAGACTCTGGAAAAGCGTCCGAACAGGGGCAGGAGTGTTCGTACCGAAATACAGAACAAAATCCAGTTCTCCAGCGCGTTCTTCTTCCAGACGGAAGCCGCATACAAGACCCTTTCCCACCTCGTAACGAGCGTGATTTTGCCAATGGTTCGTGCGAGTAAAGGTCTGTGTGTAACCCATTAGAACCACCAGAGAAGCATACACATTTTCCACGGCACCGCTCACAGTATAAGCCACACCATCTTCCAGAAGGGCATCGTCTCCTATTAGTGGTTTCTTCATGTTGATAAGTTCAGGAAAAACGAGATACGCACGATTATTAAGTGGATTGGTCTCACGGAAACAAACATTGTGTTCAAGGAATAGGACTGTTCCTGAGTCCAAGAGAACATCCTTCTCGGCTTCAGTGAGTTTTTCCAGTTCGGGAAACTTGTATTCCCCCGATAGCAGTCGTTTTTCTTCAAGTGAACCAAGCCCTTCTTGATTCCTACGGGCTTCTAGAACAAAAGAAGCCGCCAAGTTATTAAGCAATTCAGGTGCGAGCAGTATACGTGGTTCTCCCTTGGAAGTTTTCAACCTCTTCACATATCCGTGATTTTCAAGATGCCCTACAGCAGTTATCATCTCAGCATCGCTAAATTTCCACTTACGATTTTTCCTGACCAAACGTTGACGAAGTTCCTTTGGTGTCAGGATCATCTTACGACGATGATTATTTTCTTTCATATCAAGGATGAAATCCTTGATTCGCTTGAAGGTCTCGGTGGTGACAGTCGCAGGTTTGGCGTCCCAAGGAATCAAGTTCTGCATCTCCTGGACTAATTCATCGATTCCTTCTCCCGACTTTGCACTGGTGAGCAGATAAGCCTTAATTCCTCGCTGTTTGCAAAAGGCATTCAGCTCTTCTTTAGTCAGCCGTGGAGTACCGCGGTCTGAGCGCGCAGCTATCAAAACTGTAGGTGTTCCACTGAGAGGATGGGTACCAACTTTCAGTTGCTTTAGCCAGAACTCAACACCACTCAGTGGATCATCGTTATGAGTTGGATCAAAAAGCACGAGCGCCAAATCCGCATCGTCAAGAAATAACGCGTGAATGAGCCTATAATCAGGCTGTCCTGCAAGATCCCATAACACTGCTTCACATTGCGCCCCATCATCACGTTGTTTGCAGAGCTGATTCAGTAACCAGAACTGCTGCCCATGCGTGGAGGAGTGCTCCTTGAACTCTCCATGAGCCAGCGTCCACCCCAAGCCAGTTTTGCCAACTCCAGAATCCCCCACCAGCACCACCTTTGCGCTGGTGTAAGTGACCATTGGTATTATAGCATTACTAAGGAGGACAGAGAGATCCAGTTCGTAGATATGAATAACGCTAGGCATTCCGTCCTGTTTGCTGGTATCCCAAATGACCCCGGCAAGATATGGCAAATGTGGATGAAAGACAATATTTGGATCTAACCAATCATTATCCGATTCTCCAAAATTGATATTTGCAACGCAGTGAAATGTGTCTATCCGCCATAGACGAATTTCTCTATGATGTACACCTCGTGAGGCAAAAAGAGGGATATTAGGTGCGAAAACAACGCAGTTGATACTTCCCATATGGCCTTCTAAAGTTCTTGAAAGCTTCCCAGTTCCAGCATCCCACAGCTGAATCTCTTTGTGCCCACCTCCCAGAGCCAAAATACAACCCCGTGGATAGAAAGCGATGTTCGCGGAGCACATGTTGTTCCCTTCCAGAGTATAGAGTAGTTCTCCACTAGTCACATCCCATAGAGTGACTGTTTTGCCACTACTCCCACTGGCCAAAATATGACCTGTTGGATCAAACTCAATATTAGAAATACGATCATGTTTCCCTTCCAGAGTATGGAGCATCTCTCCACTGAGCGTGTTCCACAGATTGACTATACTGTCCGCACCCCCACTGGCCAAAATTTGACCGGTTGGATCAAACTTAATGCTAGAAACGCGACCAAAATGCCCTTTCAAAGTGTGGAGTAACTCCCAACTAGCCATATTCCACAGATTGACTGTACCATCATAACTGCCACTGGCCAAAATTTGACCGGTTGGATCAAACTCAATGTTAGTAATGCGATCAAAGTGCCCATTCAGAGTATGGAGTAGATTCCCGCTGGCCACATCCAACAAATTGACTGTATTGTCCGTGCCTCCTATGGCAAAAATTTGACCGGTTGGATCAAAAGCAAAGCCCTCAGGTCCTTGCATATGCAGTTCCAATGTATAAAGACACTACCCCGTCTCGGCATTCCATAGTCGGATCGTTTTGTCAGCAGAATACGATGCCAGCTTTTCACCGTCGGGAGACCACAAAATTTTTAGATCGAGTCTGTGTGCCCTCTCAATGTGCGCACAAGCTTCACACCCGGCGGAAGATTTTGTCTCACCTTTTCATCGGCGCGTTGCCATTTTTCAACAGAATCATCGATCATATACATACGATTCGCTTGGTATTTTATTAACATTTCTAAAATAATCAAAGCTAGAACGTATTAGAGAACATTTTTCGATGAAACTAAACTAAAAGAAAATATAAAAATAAGTGAAAAAAGAGAAACAGGTAAAAAAGGAAACCCATTGAAAGTTTCCAAATGCTTGCATCAGTCTAACTTATGCTTTAGATATACTTATGCAGTTACCGATTCGGCAGATTCCATATTCTGGGTGTTTACATTTTCCTCCTGATTGAGCAGTCCGAGAACTTCATAAGGATTAGTATCTGCCTGTTTCATTTCGTTCAGGGTAGCCTCATCAATATCAATTACTTCGATCTCCGTAACAAGGCCTTCCCAATTATCAGGATTCATAAGCCAGAGATCTTTTTGATATTTTGAGACCCATGCCGGATCGTCAGCTTTTGCTCCACACTGCGCACTTACGAGATCTGAGTTATATCCGAGTACCACTGCCTTC
>JAUPKS010000122.1 GCA_030837315.1 Planctomycetota bacterium | reverse complement strand
TGCCGCTGCAAGAGTGGACACCAATGGCTTCAGCCGGACAATTGTCCCACTGCGTGCCCATATTCTTTGAATAAATCCTCAAATTGTTTAACCATCGAAGAAACAATATACTAAGGGAGGATTGTATCACCTGGTGCGGCGGAGCCCCAATCAAAAAGAGTTACGTAACATTTTTGTTGCCCTTTAAGGCCACCTTTTCCAAGCGCAGTCTTGGAAAAGGCGTCGTATCAGATAAAAAACATTTTGACATTTTCAGCAAAAAACGTAGCGCCGATCTCTTGTGGTCGGCTTTTTGCCGTGGATATTCGCCCCCTAACCCGCGCCAGCTGGGAATAACACCCGCGCTACGTATTCCGGTTCGCTCAGGCTGGATATTTGAAAAAATCAAACAGGCCTGTCTACCAAAGACCGGCCTGTTGCAGGCAGGTATTTTCAAGCCCCATGAGGGGCGAAATGTTTATAGGAAAATGTGATATACAAAACATTAGCTCCAGAGGAGCGGTATATGAAACACAGAAACAATATGTTGCTCCGATGGAGATTTTTGTAGTGTCTTTCAAAGCCCTGTTACTTCACTTGGTTAAATAGTTATCGAAATTCGAAGAAAATCGCAAATCTGAAATCATAAATCTCTAATCAGGTTTTTCCCTGCGAGGATGCCTTCATGAAAAAAGGCGCACACGAAACATCTCCTGCCGTACTGACAATCGGCCATTCCACACATACGCTTGATGTCTTCATAAAACTCTTACACACCCACAATGTAAACCATGTAGTGGATGTACGCACCGTACCACGCTCACGGCGCAACCCGCAGTTTAACCGAGAAACACTGCCAAATGACCTGAAAGCTTTTGGTATAACTTACACACATATATCAGGACTTGGCGGCCTTCGCCGGCCACGTCCCGATTCGCCCAACACAGGATGGCGTAACGCATCCTTTAGGGGTTTTGCTGACTACATGCAAACATCAGAGTTTGAGAAAAATCTGCAAACACTGATTGAGCTGACAGGGCACGAACGCATCGCATTGATGTGCGCAGAAGCCCTGCCCTGGCGATGTCATCGCTCCCTGATTTCCGATGCATTATTGATCAGAAAAATTCAAGCTGAACATATCATGAATGAGAAACACAGGCATGCCCATAAGCTCACACCCTGGGCCGTGGTAAATGGTACAAGCATCACGTATCCACCAGAATTAGCTCAGACTGGCATTGATACATAGCTGTATTCAAACATATATACCATGTATACTATCCTCCAGGTAAACTTATTTATTGGAGGATGGTATGAGAACGCCTAAAGCAATAAGCGATCAGCAACAAGAATCGTTAAGAAGCCTACTGGGTCAAACGAAAACCAAGGCTGATTTTCAGAGAGTTCAATGTCTTTGGTTAAGCGCTGTCTTGAACATGAACCCTGCCGATACGGCCAAGGCTGTTGGGTGGAGCCAGAGCACGGTCAAAATTATTCAGAGCCGTTATCTCAGGGAAGGCGAGAAAGTTTTGCTGGGTAAAGAGCGTGGTGGCAGGAGGTATAGTAATTTAATTGTATAGGAGTTTTCATTTTATTTATGCGGTTTTTAGAGTGGCATGAACAAATCCTGCATGTCCGTGTTTAACGTAACTGTACATAATTTTAGCACAATTATTCCCCTCTTGGGAGGGGTGGGTATCTTGGTTGTGAAATCTCAGTGGACATCTTACGAATTACCGGCCTACCCACCACTTAAATCCCCTCCCAAGAGGGGACTTTCTAGCTTGATGGCCTTCCCGCTCGAACTTTTTCTTGAATTTTCAATTTTGCTTCGGTTTCAAGCATGATTCTAATACGATAGGGATCATTTATTCTTATGTTATATTGCCCTTTTCTATCTCTTGTTAGGGCATCCAATTTGTTGTTTGGGGGGGGAACACGTAGTTCGTTGCGGTGTTTTGCAGAATCAAGTTGATCCAATTTCCTTGATGCAATCTTCCATAATGATCGTGGGCGTGTTTTTCTCGCATCTTTAGAATTTTTGCCGTTGAAATATCTTCCGTTCCCTTGTCTCTGAATGACTGAATCACGTATTCATTTTAGTATGGAACTCATGCTATTATCAATTATAAATCATTAAATACGGCTTGGCTTTCTGGCTGTTATTCCACGAAACAATATTGTCGGTACAATTGGTTCTATTGGAAAAGAACGCCATCATCACTTGTTAAAAAACCTCGCTAGTTTTTTATTAAAGGATTTTTAAAAACCCGAAGGCAAGCAAAAAACGCACAACAAAAAGATCAACTTGTTAAATCTACAGTGCCTGCCGATAGGCCGTCATGCCGCCGCTCATATTGAAGACCTTCCCGAACCCGGCTTTCAGTAAGATGGCAGCGGCAGTGTGCGCCCTGGCGCCACTCCGGCATACGGTAATGATCTCTTTATCTTTAAACTTCTCTAATTCTTTCAGCCTTTGCGTTATTTGTCCTACAGGGATGTTTCGCGCGCCCTGAATAGCTCTCAACTCGCCCTTGAATTCTGCAGGTTCTCTGACGTCCAGGATAACCGTACCATCGAGTTGATTTGTTTCCACTCGCCGCTTAACCTCCGCTACGGAAATAGTGGGCACTTGCTGTTCAGCAGTTCCAGGGGTGGTACCCTTAGTCTCACATGCGGGAGCATCTGCCGGGATACGCACCGCTTTGGTATCCCGGGTGCAGTCATAATTGGCCTTTAACACGTCATTCATCCAATCGGCAGGGCCTAATTTCATGTCGGTAAGCCATGTGATATATGCCTCTTTTGAGCGGGGTTGTAAATTGGGATTTCGTTTTTTTTGCTCACCCAGACTGGATGGTTCTCGACCACGATACTCATGGGCGGGGTATACAACTAAATGATCGGGTAATTTCATGATTTTTTGCAAGGATTCCCAGTGTTCACCAGGGTCACCACCGGGCAAGTCTGTACGGCCTGCACCACCGTCGTCCAGAAATAACGTATCTCCCGTTAAAATGCGGTCTGAAAAGATAAGACACATGCTGTCTTTGGTATGACCTGGTGTGTGCATGACCTTGACAGGGATATCGCTCAGGTGACAGTCAAACCCGTCGGGGACGCGAAAGGCCACACAGCGGACAGGGGAATTTTGATGCATAACGTATACGGCACCTGTTACGTCGGCTAGCGCTCCTGCTCCTGAGATATGATCTGCGTGGGTGTGTGTGTCTAACACGTGGGTAAGTCTTAGTCCTTCATTTTTAAGAAGGGATACATATTCATTTACCTGTCCAAGCACAGGATCCACGATAATCACTTCTTTCGTAGTTTCCGAGCCGATGAGGTAGGTTTTGCATGAGGTCTTATTTAACTGTTTGAAGATCATTT
>JAUPKS010000121.1 GCA_030837315.1 Planctomycetota bacterium | reverse complement strand
CAGACACCTGCGGACGTGCTAACCATAGCCGCAATAAAAGGTATGGACATTAATTACCATGATGTAGCCATAAAGCTGGACGCGATTAGTGAATTTCTTAAGCAGTGGGCAGGTTACTAAATGCAAAAGAGATTAACATTAGGTTTTTTCTTTGCGATATTCATCTGTTCAACATTCCTACCGATTGCATGGATGTTTGGAAACTCTATCTATACTGATAGCGGACTATCACTCGTTTATTACAGGGATATTTTTTTTACCCAAAAATATGTAATAGTTATTTTCAATAGCCTTATACTCGCCTCTACCACAACCCTATTAGCTGCTCTTATGGGCATCCCCGTGGGATTTTTTCTGGCGAAAACACATCTTCCCCTTAAAAACATTTTCAAAATATGTTTTTTCATACCATTGATTATACCCTCGTATATCACCGGTATCGCATGGGCAAACCTCCTGGGTAAAACGGGATTTTTGAATAACATTTTCTCTCAGTATACGTTGCTCTCACCCGAATCTATTTCAGATTTTATCTACAGTATCTATGGCGCCTCATTTATCCTTTCCATGAATCTCTTTCCTGTTGTGATGTTAATGGCTGAATATGCCTTAAAGAATTTAAACCCTCGACTTGAGGAGGGCGGTCTGGTTGCAGGTGGCGTTTTTCGGGTATTGGCTCAAATCACCTTGCCTTTGATTGCCCCCGCTGTACTCTCCAGCTTGATGATCGTTTTTGTGCTATCGCTCTCTGAATTTGGAGTACCATCCCTGCTCCAGGTCAATGTCCTTACTACCCAGATATTTACCCAATTTAGTGCATTCTATAATGAGAAGGCAGCAACAGCTATTGCCTTCCCGCTCATAGTGATTACCATCGTCGTAATTATGCTAGAACAGGTTTATCTGCGGGGAAAATCTTTTGAGGTATTGGGAAGAACTTCGTCAAACAGTACAATACAATACAGCATTCCCTGGCTTAATACGGTTAGTAGAACCTTTTGCACCTTTGTTTTAGCGCTGTGCGTTGTCATGCCCTTGATTACGCTCATTTTGGGTACTCAGCCAGTCTCTGCATATCACGATGCCTTCCTCCTGGCAAAAAAAAGTATCACAAACAGCGTCTTTTTTGGATCCATGGGGGCTACGCTTTTGACTCTCATGGGCTTCTTTTTGGGCTACCTTTGTGAAAAAATCCGATCCAGATTGAAAAATAGTGCAGCAGTATTTATCTGGCTCTTCTTTGCCGTACCTGCAACGGTAACGGGTATTGGGCTCATCAAATTATGGAACAGGCCAGAAGGTGTATTCCAAGTCATCTATGGCTCTTTTTGGATCGTAATTATTGGATATGTAGTTAGGTTTTCGCCGTTATCCGGCCGCATTATGGCAAATTATCTCAAACAAATCCCCTATTCCATGGAAGAAGCTGGTACCGTAACTGGCGCTTCATGGTTTAGAGTTTTAAGAAATGTTTCCTTACCTTTACAAAGATACGGACTAGTCGCTACCTGGTTGATTTCCTTTATGTTTTGCATTGGCGAAGTGGGTATGACAATATTAGTATATCCACCCGGACACGAAACCCTTCCCATAGCTTTATTTACCGTTATGGCAAATAGCCCGATGAACATCGTTTCTGCCCTTTCTATCATAATCGTTGCTATGACTTTATTACCTGTAGGAGTTTTTCTTGTAATCTCAAAATATCTTGTGAAAATCTAAACATATACGCCACATGAATGCCCTTGAAGTAAAAAATCTAAGAAAGAGTTTTAATAAAATAGATGTTGTAAAAGGTATTTCCTTTGATCTTGAAAAGGGGCAACTCCTGGCTTTATTAGGCCCCTCAGGGTGTGGCAAAACAACAACCATAAGGATGATTGCCGGTCTCGAGATGCCTGACGATGGAGATATCTGGATAGAAGGCACACTTGCAAGCCGGGGTTGTAAAACAACTATTTCTCAAAAACAACGGCATATCGGAATGGTATTTCAAGACCTTGCACTCTGGCCACACATGACAGTCTATGAAAATATTGAATTTGGATTAAGGGTAAACGGACTTGCAAAAACTGAACGACAGAAAAGAATTGATGCCGTTTTGAACAAGGTCAAAATGCAAAAATATGCCGAAGCATATCCTGCAAGACTCTCAGGTGGACAGCAGCAGTTGATTGCCATTGCACGGGCGATTGTGACAGAGCCCAAGTTGTTGCTTATGGATGAACCGTTATCGAATATCGATATAAAAGTACGTGAGGATATCAGGCAAGAAATTAAACGTATCCAACAAGAGACGCAGATTACAACTATTTACATAACTCACGATCAGGAAGATGCCTTTCTTTTAGCTAACAAGGTTGCAGTGATGAATACAGGAATGCTGGAGCAGATAGGCAGTTCTGAAGAAATTTACTCTTCTCCGGCATCGCTTTTT
>JAUPKS010000120.1 GCA_030837315.1 Planctomycetota bacterium | reverse complement strand
TCGGACTTCGCGCTTCGGATTTAGCGGGTTTTAATGAACAAAGACTTGCACAAAAGAGAAGTTTTTGCCCGGTAACACAAAAAACTATCGGCGATAAAAGGAGCCAACACCTTGGGTAAAAAAATACTCATAATAGAGGACGAAGATGAGTTTTTCTTTTTTTACGAAATGATGTTAGAAAACACTGATTATGCAGTTCAGCGTGCCATAGATGGTAGGCAGGCATTTGAAATGATAGAAAGCGAAATGCCCGATCTCATTATCCTGGATTTGTTACTTGACCAGATGAAAGGTGAAGACTTTCTGAAGCAATTAAAATCAAATCCACAGTATGTCAGTATCCCGATTATTATTGCCAGTAGTTTTTCTCCGCGTTCATACAAAAAGATATTTGAAGTAGACCCCAATTTAACATTTTTAGAAAAGCCATTTGATCAGGAAAAATTACTTGCCGGAATTGAAGCCAAATTAGGCGCTGAGTAAAAATATTTTGACATTATCAGCAAAAATTGTAGCGCCGATCGTTCGACTGAGCTCACGACGAAGTCCATTGTGGTCCCTATTTTGGCGGGGGATAAACCGCCCGCGCTAGGCGTTCCGATTCCGACCCGTTCGGGTTAGGATAATAAGATGTTTGGTTATGACTTGTCCAGATTAAGGTAACACGTGAAATATTTTCTATCGATTAAAAGGTTTTTCATCGTAACGTCTGTCTTCCTTGTCGGCTGCCATTCCGTCCAACATACAGAATTTATTCAAAAAAGAAGCCCCAACCATCTTGAGCTATCTTTAATGCAGGATATGGAAGATGGACAATTAGACATGCCATTTGAGAATGCATGCCTCATTGCCTCGGGAGTCAATACCGATAAAAAGATGCACACGTATCTAAGAAAAATCGACCTCGTTATCTCCCGAATCAGTCACGAAACAGATATCAACAAAACCAGCGATCCGATAGCAAAGGCTGGGATAATATTTGATTGGCTACAAAAAAATGCTCATGAAGGGGTATATAATGATTGCTATGACATCAGGGACACCCTCAATCTCCGGGTGGGAAACTGTCTTTCCTATGCAATACAGTTTACCATAATATGCCGGCATTTCGATATCGACATCAAGAATATCTTTGTTCCCGGACATATTTATAATATGCTGGTATCCCGTGAGCAAACACGCTACTTTGAACATACCCACAGCGATGGTATTGTTAAGAACGCTGACAAATATCATCCTCAAAAGAAGATAATGAAGGATAAAGAACTGCTTGCAGAAATATTTTTATATAAGGCCCACAATGCAAACAGCAATATGAAATATGATGATTCATGTAAATACTGTCAACGGGCGTTAATGTGCAATCCTGACGATAACCGCCCTGTTATCCTGCTCCTGGATAATCATATTGCAAAGAAGAATTACGAAGAGGCATTTCGATATCTGAATGAATATCTCTCCCTGCATCCCACTGATAAGAAATCCTTTCGCAACACGTATATTTTGTTGCAAAGATTGTGTAAAAAAGGGGATAATGGAACTTAAATAAATTATGTTGCCACGAAGACACAAAGTCACAAAGAAAAAGCTCGATATCTTAGTGACTTTGTGGCAACTTTGAATTTCCTGAGCACGAACTTATCCGGTTTAGACAGGATTAACCGGACTTACATTTTGTCCTGGTATGTATACTGCGAAGGTTCATAGATTGTTTTCATGTTTTTAATAAACCACAATTAATGAACACGTTTAGTATAGTACATCCTGTTTTGTCCTGTAAATCCTGTCAAAAATAATTCATAAACATCATGGAGGAACGACTGTGGCTACTTATAAATTCGTGGCAAAAGATTTAATGGCAGAAAAGGTGGTTTGTGTTCGTCCGGAAACCCCAATGAATGAGCTTATAAAAATACTCGTCAAAAACCATATAAACGGGGCGCCCGTTGTGAATAAAGAGGGAAAACTGGTCGGGGTTGTTTCAAAGACGGATGTTGTTGAATATGATGAAAAAGCAAATAAAAAGCGAGGCGGTATCACAAAAAAATCGTTTTATAGTGACACCAATGGAAAATTTAAAAAAGAACTGGATAAGCTATTAAAGACAAAAACCATTGGAAAGACTTTAGTAAAAGACATCATGACACCTCGTGTCATTACTGCACAGGCTGATGATACGATAGACCGTCTTGCAAAGATTATGCATGATAAAAAAATCCACAGAGTCATTATTCTTGATAAGGAGCAGGTTGTCGGTGTAGTGAGTACCCTCGATATCCTTCATGCTGTGAGCACAATGGGTTACGGCAGCAGTGCCTTTGTTACAGAAGAGGCAATTCTGGATTTACAGGAACGGTTGGAATCTGCAGAAGAATCTATTCTGTCCCTGCGTGATATCCTGGATAGGATTCAAGGTAAGAAATGAGATATAGGGGAGAACCGCGGTGTTCGCCAGAATCTCTTGACAATTCTATAAACGCAGAAAATCTGTAACCAAATCCCCCTTAAAAAATGAGGCGAAGGAGGGTGTAAAAACCTTGTCAAAAAAAAGTTTTTAGGGGTATTATCTTGACTACGGTAGCTGCAAGATATAGTAATGAAGAATTATCCGATGACACTAATTATAGTGTTTACCGCAGCGAAGACAATATCCCTAAAAGTTTTTACACAGTAATATTATAAATATATCGCATGGCTAAAATAATGAATAAAAAACCGTTTATACTTTTAGGAATTCTCCTTAGTTTGGTGCTTGTTGTGCTTATCTATTTAGTTACAGAATCCTTATGTAGCGGGGGAAAAAACGATATTATAGAAAATAACTTTCAACAAGTTGTTCATGGCGTGGGTTTGGGCGCCACAACAAAACCGACCTGGTGTTATATCAACTTCGACCCACGGATTGACCCGCGATGTCCCTGCATCGAATGGCCCATCCCGGGGGGATACTGTTACT
>JAUPKS010000119.1 GCA_030837315.1 Planctomycetota bacterium | reverse complement strand
TTCTGCGACAAACTGATTGCGATGCTTTCGTTGGGTAAAAAAGCCCGATTTAGCAATGTGGAAGTGAAATTATAAATTATAAAATATGTATATGTCAATATAGAATTTGGAATTGACTTGAATAGGAAATATTCTTATTATGTTTTTGTGTAATTTTTGATAACTTTATGAGACTTTTGATGACCTGTGATCGATGCCGCAGACTGTAGAAAATCTATGCTTAACAAATCAGTTTGTGGTAAAAATAGGGGTCAATAGAATAAATTAAGGCAAATGTGCGTGTAATTGCAGGAAGTGCAAGGGGTATACCCCTCAGCCCAGTAAAAGGAATTACAACAAGACCTATATCGGATAGGATAAAAGGCTCCTTGTTTAATATACTCGCGGGTGTTATTCCGGAGAGTCGCGTTATAGATATGTACGCAGGTACCGGAGCAATTGGTATAGAGGCTTTAAGTCAGGGGGCGAAATCCTGTATTTTTATAGAGAGCGACTCGACGGCTATTGCCGTTATTAAAAAAAATCTTGAGGCGACCAGACTTCATGATAATGCGCGGGTATTAAAATACGATGTGTTTGAAATTACTCCTTATCTTGAGAAAAACAATATAGCGATCGATTTAATATTTGCCAGTCCACCATATCCTCTTATCGAAAAAAGCTTATACAGAGACAAACTCCTGACCTTGTTTTTCTCTTTATGCAGCAAATACATATTACAACCGGATGGTCTGATAATGTTGCAACACAGAAAAACAGACTTTGAAAGAGTGCCGGAGGGCTTTTGCTTGGAATTGTTTGACACTCGAATTTATGGTGACACACAACTTTCTTTTTTTAAAAATACAATAAAACAGGAACATTCTTTATGAAATATTGGCAAGAACGAGGGAGACTAAAAATTGCAGCACCTGCAAAGATTAACCTTTTCCTCGAAATTTTAGGTAAGCGGCCAGACGGTTATCACGAGATTGAAACGGTCATGCAGGGAATTAGCCTCTATGATTATATCTCTATGGAAGATTATGACAATGACATCGAGTTTACATGCTCAAATCCCAAACTTTCCGTTGGGGAGGATAATCTAGTTTTAAAAGCTGTCCGTATCTTTCAGAAAGAATCCAAGATTTCCAGGGGGGTAAAAATACATTTAGAAAAAGGAATACCCGTTGGGGCAGGTCTTGGCGGTGGAAGTAGTGATGCTGTGGCTACTTTGTTTGGATTAAATAAGCTATGGCAGGTTGGATACGATGAAAAAAAACTAGTATCACTGGCTGAGAAATTAGGCTCTGATACCCCATTTTTTGTTTTCGGAAACACAGCGATATGTAAGGGAAGGGGAGAGTTGGTTACTCCGTATGCCTTGCCTGTACCGTATAATTATATAATAATTTATCCAAGGTTCGAGGTCAGTACCGCAACCGTCTACAAAAATTTCAAAATTGTCTTGACAAAAAATTTAAAAGATGTTAGCTTTCTCCTCCAAGCGTTGGCGTCGGGAAATCCGGAAAGATTGGGGGCTAGCTTGTATAATCGTTTGGAAGATGTTGTATTTAGTCTCTATCCGAACATCGAGAAAATAAAAAAAACGTTGGCAAGATTTGATTTTTGTGGCACGCTTTTGTCCGGAAGCGGATCAGCTTTATATGGTTTATGTAAGGGGGAAAGAGATTCGAAGGAAATTGAACGACAAATAAAGATGCTTGATGTTGGCGATGTGTTTGTGGTAACCAGCGATGTCAATGGCAATGCTAAGTGAACAGAAAGGGAGAAGAAACTGTGAATATTACTGAAGTCAGGGTAAAGTTAACAGATGCTAAGAAGAATAGATTGCAGGCTTTTTGTAGCATTACGATAGATGATGACTTTGTCGTAAGGGATCTAAAGGTTATCGAAGGACACAAAGGGGCATTTGTGGCTATGCCCAGCAGAAAGCTCACGGATAGATGCCCGAAATGTGGCGGTAAAAACCACTTGATGTCGCAATACTGTAATGATTGTGGCACTAAATTGAATGAGAAACGCGCATCGAGGGGCGCAGGCAGATTAAAATTACACGCAGATACAGCCCATCCAATAAATTCGAGTTGCAGAGAACTGATACAGGAAAAGGTACTCACCGCTTACAAAGAAGAGGTAGAGAACTCTAAAAAGCCCGATTATAAGCCTGCAAAATATGAGGATATGGATGACGTTGATTTTGATGATATAGACGATGACTTAGAATCGGAAAAAACCGAGTAGGTAAAATACATTGTTTCGCAGATAAATGAGTTCTCTCTGTATTCATGCCAGATTCTCGATTTTAACAAGGCCTTTCCTTAGTTTGTCAGAATTTGAGTCCATCCACGGTAAAACATACCATAGACGGCACTGTTCAGAGGGCATTACTGTCACTTCAATAATGGTTTCAATGTCTCTGTATATTCATTGATGTATTGATAAATATTTTTACAACGCGATAAGCGAATGATTAAAACAGGCTCACAAATTTTAGCAGATGCATTAATAAGGGAAGGGGTCGAATACGTCTTCGGCATTCCTGGTGGCGCCGTTTTGCCATTGTTTGATGTGTTATTCGAATCTCCGGTAAAGTTTGTCTTAACCAGACATGAACAGGGCGCAGGTCATGCAGCGGATGGATATGCAAGGGCTACGGGTAAGGTGGGTGTTTGCCTTGCCACATCAGGCCCGGGTGCTACTAACCTGGTTACTGCAATTGCAACGGCCTACATGGATTCTATACCTATGGTAGCAATAACCGGACAGGTCAAAACATTTCTCATCGGAAATGATGCCTTTCAAGAGGCTGATACTATTGGTATTACGCGTCCCATAACAAAACACAGCTATCTTGTGAAGGATGTTAAAGACCTTGCTAGGGTTGTAAAGGAAGCATTTTATATTGCTAATACCGGAAGACGCGGTCCTGTACTGATTGACTTGCCTGTGGATGTTGCTATGGATAGGTGTGAAGAAATAATACCAGCCGAAGTTGATTTGCCAGGATATAAGCCCAGATATGAGGGTAATATCCGTCAAGTCAATGTTGCCGCTGAAGTTATTAATAGCGCTAAGCAGCCTGTTGTCTATGCAGGCGGAGGCATTATTGCTTCCGAATGCTCAAGAGAATTACTTGAGCTTGCAGAAAAGGGAAATCTTCCGGTAACTACAACACTTATGGGTCTCGGTGGCTTTCCTGAGGACCACCATGCATCATTGGGGATGTTGGGGATGCATGGCACTGCTTATGCAAATTTTGCAGTAACTGAATCTGATGTATTGCTGGCAATTGGAGCAAGGTTTGATGACCGTATTACAGGAAAGATCGATGAATTTGCCCCCCACGCGAAGATTATTCATATAGACATTGACCCGGCATCCATTAGCAAGAGTATCGAAGTTGATATCCCAATTGTGGGTGATGCAAAAAACATCTTACAAGCACTCATAAAACACATTCGTTTTGTTGAGAGAAAAGAATGGTTTGGTAAAATTAATTCCTGGAAAGAAAAAAATCCATTATCGTATAACAATACCGGAAGCGTTATTAAACCTCAGTATGTGATTGAGCAAATTTGTGATATAGCAAAGGGGAATGCAATTATCACAACCGAGGTAGGGCAAAATCAGATGTGGGCTGCCCAATTTTTTACCTATACAAAACCACGTACCTTTCTATCTTCGGGTGGACTGGGCACGATGGGTTACGGTTTTCCGGCGGCAATTGGTGCACAATTAGGGTGTCCGGATAAAATTGTAGTGGATATTGCCGGCGATGGCAGTATCCAAATGAACATCCAGGAAATGAGCACCGCTGTTCGTTTGAATATTCCTGTGAAAATAGCCATACTGAATAATGGTTTTCTGGGTATGGTGCGGCAGTGGCAGGAGCTATTTTATAGCAAACGGTATTCTAGTGTGTTTTTGAATGGTAATCCAGACTTCGTCAAGTTAGCAGAGGCATATGGTGCGAGTGGCTTTTTAGTAGAGAAGAAGGAGGAAGTACGGCCAACGATAGAAAAGGCGTTTTCTATTAAAGGTCCCGTCATTATGGATTTCAGGATTGACCAAAATGAAAACGTCTTTCCGATGGTGCCTGCCGGACAGGCGATTAACAGAATGATGATTGGAACAATGGCATAACGGAACTAATTTCATGGTTTTTATGTTACAAACACCAGATGTTCTCCCTCAAGAAAAGGCACATCCATAAAATCACTGATGAGTTAACCCAAGGAGCATGTAAACTTATAATGCGCAATCATATAGTCAATGCCCAAAGGTAAGGATGTAAGGAGTAATCGATGACAGCTATAACTGCCAGGAAAAGGATGACATATGCTGACTATGTAAAGATAGATGACAATAATCGCTACGAAATTTTGCATGGGGAATTATGTATGGTTCCGGCACCATCTACAGACCATCAGAGTGTGTCAAGGAATTTAGAGTTTCTCATCTGGAACTTTGTGAAAAAAAAGGGGATTGGGAAAATTTTTGATGCCCCAATTGATGTTGTTTTCGATGATGATGAAGTATTTCAACCAGATATAGTTTTTATTAAAAGTGAAAATCAAGGCATAATACACAAGACCGCAATCCACGGCATACCTGACCTTATTGTGGAAATAGTATCCCCTTCGTCCGCTTTTTATGATACGGTTGAAAAGAAGGAGATATATAGAAAATGTGGAGTAAAGGAATGCTGGCTAATATTCCCGGAAGAAAGAGTTATCGAGATTTTAACCTTGGAAAGAGGTGAATACCTGGAATTTTGCAAATCCAAAAAGGCGGGAATAGTGAAGTCAAAGATGCTGGAAGGGCTGGAAATAAATTCTCAGGAAGTTTTTGATTAGAGTATTTTTGCGATTGAAATTTTTTCAATAGTAATTTTTTTGGAAAAACACATGGAATTACTTTTAGGAGCGGCAATTACACTCGTTATATTAGGCATGGTCTTTGGGATAGGCCTGGCCATTGCTTCAGATAAGTTTGCCGTTAAAGTCGATCCCCGCATTGATAGTATTAACGAAGTGCTTCCAGGGGCAAATTGTGGCGCATGCGGTCAACCGGGCTGCAGCGGTTTTGCTCAGGCTGTTGTGGAAGGTAAGGCGCCGGTAAATGGTTGCACGGTAGGACAGTCTGCAGTGGCAGCGCTTGTAGCAAACATAATGGGTATCAAGTTTGAAAACAGGGAGCGGACGGTTGCCGTTGTAATGTGTCATGCGAGGGGAGTTAAAAATAAATTTGTCTATAATGGTGTGAAAGACTGCCGTGCAGCACATATTGTTGGTGGCGGTTTTCTCGGCTGTGATTATGGATGCTTAGGCTTAGGTACCTGCGTGGAGGCATGTAAATTCGAAGCTATGTATATGGGAGAAGATGGCCTCCCAAAGGTAATTGAAGAACGGTGCACGGCATGTGGAAAGTGCGCGGCTGTATGTCCAAGAAAACTTATCAGTATCGTGCCGGTATCAAAGATGGTTCACGTGCGTTGCAAATCTCTCGATAAAGGGGCTGTGGCAAAAAAGATATGTCAGGATTCTTGCATTGCCTGTAAACAGTGCGAGAAGATATGTCCCTACGATGCCATCCACGTGCAAAACAATCTTGCAGTAATTGATTATAATAAGTGTACATCCTGTGGGAAATGTGTAGAAGTTTGTCCCAATCATACCATAATCAATTTTGCCAGAGAGCGGAGCCTTTTAAAGCATACCTTGACTGTATAAATGCATCAGGATCGTTTTTATATACCGCTTACCCCCGCAACTCATGAAATTTGGATTGGCGGTAAAGAGGCACATCACATCTTACACGTCAAACGGGCAAAACTGGGAAGTACAATTACCCTCTTTAATGGAAAAGGGCTTGAATGTCTTGCACATATTGCTGAAATCGCGCATGATAAGGTAAAGGTGCTTATTGAGCAATTCAAGGCTGTCGATAGAGAGCCGGATATAAACATAGATCTCGCATTTTCCGTCCCCAAAGGAAAGCTCGTCAGTTTTTTAATTCAAAAATGCGCAGAGTTAGGCATAAAGACGTTGATTCCTCTCCACTGTAAACGAAGTGTTGTCGATATTCGCGATAAATCTGATGAAAAGATTGAGCGATGGGACAAGATCGCAATCGAGGCGTCTAAGCAGTGTAAGCGAAACTTTGTTACCACGATAGAAAAGGTAATATCATTAGACGACGTAATAAAAACTGTTTGCAACTATGACCTTTCACTCATCGCATGCACAGAACCTCATACAAAGACATTAAAAAGTGTGTTGTGTGAGCATCCATTAGTAAAAAAGATCCTTTGTCTTGTAGGACCAGAAGGTGGTTTTACTCATAGTGAAATTGAAATGGCAGAGAAAGCAGGTTGTGTACCCATCACCATAGGTCATTCGACATTGAGGATTGAGACTGCAGCTATTGCAATTTCCTCTATGCTGCTTTATGCTTACTCTGATGAGCAAGACCACGTGTAATTATGAAGCATCTGAGACAAAGGGATGCCCAAAAACACTTCCCGACCATAAAATTAAGCAACATACCTCATCAATTGCACTCCATCTTTCCTTTGTTGATATTCATCGTCGCTACAATTTTTGCTAAAAAATATTTTTGTTAAGAAATACACGTATGAATGAGCCAAAATCCCTCTTCCTGACCGATAACTCCCTTGGCATAGCCACAGATCTTTATCAACTTACTATGGCGGCGGGTTATTTTGAACAAAAGATGCAGGATATTGCAACCTTTGAGTTGTTCGTTCGCCAGTTGCCGAAAAATCGTTCTTATCTAGTCACCGCAGGACTAGAACAGGCACTGCATTACCTTGCCCATATTACATTTTCACCAGAAACTATTCAATTTTTAAGGCAATTACCGATCTTTAATCGTGTAAGTCAGAAATTCTTTGAATATTTAAGGAGTTTTGCTTTCACTGGCAGCGTTTACGCTATGCCCGAAGGCACGATTGCCTTTGCTGAAGAACCGCTACTTCAGGTCACAGCACCTATTATTGAGACGCAGATTGTAGAAACGTATCTTCTTTCAACGATTAACTTCCAGACCTCAATAGCAACAAAGGCGTCGAGGGTCGTCTATGCAGCACAGGGACGCGAAGTAATTGATTTTGGAACACGTCGTGCCCATGGTCCCCAGGCGGGTGTCCTTGCTGCAAGGGCATGTTTTGTCGGTGGGTGCAAGGGTACCTCCAATGTGTTTGCAGCCCATGAACTGGGTATGCCTGCAGTGGGTACCATTGCCCATTCATGGGTCATGGCGTTTGAAAATGAACAAGACGCCTTCTGTAAATTTCACGAAATATTCCCCGATAATACGACCCTGCTCATCGACACCTATGATACCTTAGCCGGGGCAAGGCATGCAGCCACGATCGGCAAGAAACTGAAGGGCGTCCGTATTGATAGCGGAAATTTAAGCGAACTTAGCAAGGAAGTGCGAAAAATCTTAGATACCGAAGGATTGCATCATGTCAAGATCATCGCCAGCGGCGATTTGAATGAGAACCGTATCAATGATTTGTTAAAAACTGGTGCGCCCATTGACTCCTTCGGCGTGGGTACCGAGATGGTAACATCCAAAGACGCTCCTGCGCTGGGTGGCGTCTATAAGTTGGTTGAACAAGAACATGGCGGGAAAGTCATCCCCAAGATGAAATTCAGTAAAGACAAACTGACATATCCATGCAAGAAACAGGTATATCGCATCATTGATGAAGCGGGCAATTTTGCGAAGGACGTGATCGGACTTCAAGGTGAAGAATTGGGGGGAATATCCCTTTTAATACCGGTTATAAAAAATGGAAAGATATGCTACAACCTGCCAGCGATCCCTGAAATCCAACACACCACATCAAACAACCTTGCACACCTGCCAGAACCCTTCAAACGTTTAACTGATGCCGAAACCTATCCTGTCACCAAAAGCCAGGGACTAGAGGCAAAGAGAAACGAGGCAGAAAAGATACTGCGGAATATTAATATACCGTAAGATTTATTTGCTAAAGACAAATTATCTATTAAATTAATACATGAATGGATACTGTAAAATTGAGAAAAATAGTAACAATTTAGTTTTTGAAAGAAATTCCCAATGCACTCCTTGTGTACTGTAAAAGGCGAAACATTTGCTGATTTGGGACACACCCCCGGCCCCTCTTTTTAGAGGGGAGAGCAAAAGTCCCCTCCATAGGTAGGACAAGCGTCCCCGCTTGTCATTATGATGTCAACCGGGGACGGTTGACCTAACTCAGGGGATAAAGGTGTGTGTAATTTTCCGCAACACACCCCACCCCCTCTTCCTAGCGTACCGTTGGACAAATTTTTGCTGGACAGGTTTAACACAGAAGAAGCCTTATTATTCAAGGGTTTTGGCGTATACTTCACAAAAAACATCTTGTTAAAAACATTGTATTAATTTGGTCTTTTGAAAAATTTATCAATTATGCGCT
>JAUPKS010000118.1 GCA_030837315.1 Planctomycetota bacterium | reverse complement strand
GTTTACTATATATTGAAGATATCTCCAAATATTCAGTGTGATACTACTGATTTTTGGCTGGTATAAGCTATATCTAACGAAATATGCAGAAATTTGCAGAATGAAGATAAAAATCAATTAGTATGCTATACTATTTCAATGAAACCAACAGTTTACATCGAAACCAAGTCGAGATTTGATTGTTGCTGCACATCAGCAGATTACAAATGAGTGGTGGGAGAATGCATTACCTAATATTGAAGAAATTAATGCAAGGCAAGGAATCAGAACGCCAATAATTTGTACTCCGGAAGAACTTATGGAGGGATAACATGGAACAAGAACCCATCTTAAAAGAAATTCGTAGAATCAGACATGAGATTGAAGCAGAGTGCCAGAACGATCCTCAGAAATACTACGAACATATTCAGCAGATACAGAAACAATACGGCAATCGGTTAGTTCGTTTTAAACCTAAGCCAGCGTTGAAATTGGCTAAAGTAGAATAAAGAAATCTAACCAGCAGTCATTGCAGTGAAATCAAACCAAGAGGTTCAGGCCTTCATTATTCAAGATTTTATCATTTGGCAATTGAAATATGAAGGCGACCATATCTTCGCTATCTTTCTGGCCATATCTTTTCTGTCTTTTTTCCCCTTGTTTTTACCATAATTCCTCCGCGTTTTGCTTGACATCCACCATCCCATACGATAGTATGCTGATAATTATAGGAATAGGGATAAAAATGTGAGGATCAATGCCTCCCAAACTCAGAGAGATTATTAAGGAACTTGAAAAGGCTGGATTTATAAACCGAGGTGGAAAAGGTGATCGTAGAAATTATGTTCATCCAAAGGTTGCGAAACCAATCACTATCTCAGGCAAAGCTGGTGATGATGCCAAGCATTACCAAATAAAAGCTGTAAAAGCGGTCATTGAGGAATCGAGAAGATGAAAGACAGTATGCACTATGTAAAAATAGTTGAGTGGTCTGATGAAGATCAATGTTATGTTGGCAGTTGCCCGGGCCTGTTTTACGGAGGTTGTCATGGTAACAATGAAAAAGAGGTATTCTCAGAACTATGTGAAATAGTTGAAGAAACAATTGAGCTTTATAAAAAAGATGGAAAACCGTTACCTCCCCCAACAGCAGGAAAAGACTATGCCAACAGGATGTTGAAAATTGCCTAACACCTCGTTGAAGGAGACAGGTTGCTCCCTGCATATCTACGCCACTGATTCCCAAAATTAGGCCTTCGGCGACTACATGAGGAAGCATAAGGGTCACCCATTAGAAGGCTTTTGGCAATTGAAATATTGAAACTTGTCAATGATGCAAAAAAATTCGGCCGGATAGACCATAGATCCTTAACTGGCCAAATTGAACATTGGGCTCAAATGGGGAAATGTGCTGAGGAAAATCCAGATTTAACGTATTCGCTTAAAAGCCTGTTATTGTAACTTCATGTTTACGAAGCCGATTAAATACGCCCGCCATGCCAGGAAACGTATGAAAGATTGTGAAGTTTGTGAAAATGAAGATTGAATACAGCAAAGACATTGACGCACTGTACATTAAGCTCAGAGAAGGCAAGATAGCCGACTCAATAGACATTGAGGAAGGGGTGGTTGTCGACATTGACGAAAAGGGTCACATTGTAGGCCTTGAAATCCTTGACGCAAGCGAAAAATTAGACATATCAGACCTCGTCAATATCAGCATCGAAAAACTCCCACTGGAAAAAGTGTGTTGATTTTCAAATATTATTTTATTCTTGACCTCTTGTTGGTTTCCATGTTGACAGTACCAATCAAACATCAAAAGCTTGTTATGAAGTAGCGTAATAAAAACATACGACAAAGGCAAACCCTGAGTGATCAGGGGACGCAAAGCAAAGGGTCTCGCTAAGCCATTTAAACGGTTTAAACTGTTTCAACGGTTTTCTGGAAGATAGCCTTACTGCCGAAGATGTTTCATTGAATATCTTTGCAGTAAGGCTTTTTTATTTTAATCCTCAGGCATTTCAGAATAGCCACAAATTCACTAAGCCTTTTCTTTGTGTGTCTGGGCATTAGTGGCATGAAAAGTATCCCAGGGTGGACTGTGGAGGAGGTACAACATAACCTACACCCGCGATGTGCCTGCTGCATATTAACAAATGTGGAGAAGGAGGTGTGAGTTAAAAAATTTTGGTATGGTTAAATTTCATTTATCTACTTAAAAAGGCTCTGCATGCTATACGAAAAGCACATGGAGGAAAAGGAGGGGCTCATGAACAAGGTAAAGATTGTTTTAATCCCTGCGGTTCTTTTGTTAACAGTATTTTTGACCCCATCTCTTCTAGCGGCCCAGTCTGTCAACCTGCTTAATAATGGGAGTTTTGAAAACGGTAACTTTTCACTTACAAGCCCCCCGAGTGACTGGACTCCTGATGTGTTTGACCCTTCCGCCACGCTCACCTGGGATAACAGCCAGGCCCATCTGGGCAGCAAGAGCGTGAAGATTGAAGCACCCACACCGAACGACGCCCGATGGATCAGCCAGACGGTGACTGTACAGCCTGACACGAATTACCTCGTGTCGGGCTGGATCAAGACAGAAAACGTAGCACACTCTTCTCAGTCAGTAGATGCAGGGGCAAACCTTTCACTCTTTGGCACCTGGATGCGTTCGGAAGGGCTCTTTGGAACAAATGACTGGACATATGTGAGTTTCGTTTTCAACTCAGGCTCAGATACCCAGGTGACAATTGCAGCCCGGCTGGGCTACTGGTCGGGAACCACCACAGGTACCGCTTGGTTTGACGATCTGCAACTTACGCCAATCGACACCTCTGGTCCGCATCCGCGCTGGAAGATATTGGTTCTCATCTACGGCAAAACGGATTTCACCTATACGGATAGTTCGCATGTTGGTTCTGTGAGTAACTGGACTTCTGACGCGTTTGACCCTTCCGGTACGCTCACTTGGGATAACAGCCAGGCTCATCTGGGCAGCAAGTGCGTAAAGATTGAAGCGCCAACACCAAACGACGCTAGCTGGTTTCAGACAGTAACCGTACAACCTGACACGAATTACCTCGTGTCAGGTTGGATCAAGACAGAAAACGTAGCGCACCCTTCTCAGTCAGTAGATGCCGGGGCAAACCTTTGTCTCCATGGCACCTGGACGCGTTCAGAGGAGATCTTTGGAACGAACGACTGGACATATGTGAGTTTCGTTTTCAACTCAGGCCCAGATACCCAGGTAACGATTGCAGCCCGGCTGGGTTACTGGTCGGGAACCACCACAGGTGCCGCCTGGTTTGACGATCTGCAACTTACACCAGAAAGCGGAGCCCCGGTCAACCTGCTTGAGAACGGGAGTTTTGAAGATACCGCCACACCGATCGAGCGTCATGTTGTTGCTTCCATGACCCCGGACGAAAAGGATCAGGCTGCAAGCGCTGCTACACAGTTCGTTAAGACAGATATTCCCGCACTCACGAGCGGGAACATGATCCCCATCCTCACGATCCGCTACCCCGATCGAGCGCTTACAGAGCTTGGTCCGAATGCCGGAGGCTGGTGGCCGGCCCCCGAGAATACTGCCACCGAACGTGATCCGGCATTTGACTCTGTTATTGTGATCTGGGACCCGAGGTGTATAGACCAAAATACTGGGGAACCTATATGGATAGGGAGCGCAGCGGGATTGACGCCAAACATGGGAACAGGCCAGACCTATACAACGCTCATCATTGAATCGGCTATTTCGTATGGACATCGCAATGTTTTCAAGCACGAGTATGGACATTCCATTCTTGAATATTTTGATGTGGCCGGGACAGCCCCCAAACCGAAGGTTGAAAATCACACAGATGCCACACAGTATGTAAATTGCAACACGGACCAATATTACATCTGGGAAGACGAGATGGAAGCTAATCCGATCCCGAATTCTATCTACAACAATGATTCGGGGCTTACCCACGACTATTATTCCGGAACCACCGCCCTTGCTTATCAGCCATCTCGCTGTCTGGG
>JAUPKS010000117.1 GCA_030837315.1 Planctomycetota bacterium | reverse complement strand
CCTGTGTATGCTTGAAATGCAAACAGGTCGCTCCTAACGGAGCGCATGATTGATGAATTTTTCAAAAGACCAAATTAATACAATGTTTTTAACAAGACGTTTTTTGTGAGGTATACGCCAAAACCCTTGAATAATAAGGCATCTCGTATCTTAACCCTGTCCAGCAAAAAATTGTCCAACAGTAAGCTAGAAAGAGGGACCGGGGGTATGTTATGGCATTATGTACACACCCCTTATCCCCGCTTTCTAGAGGGGAATTACAAAAGATTGAAATTCCTATACATTAAATTAGACCTTCGGCATCTTTACCTGCTTTCAATTTGTACCCAAACTCTGTTTGGTTACAAGCAAAATCTACAATTTTATAATTCCTTGTCATTAAATCAGTTTTTCACTTCAGTCAAAACAGTACCCTCTGAATAATTGCCAATTTTAATTTACAGACATCCTATTTGTAATTACTTAAAAATCAAAAATTGTATTAAGCGTATCCAGCTATTGCTCGGGCTATAGATTTTCTCCATGTAATGCTAAGACAAATAGCATGCGTCAGTATTATGTCAAAACCTATTGATAATTCCATAAGAGAGCTTGCAGTATCCGAACTGGATAGAAATATCGTTGTAACGGCTGGGGCGGGAACGGGTAAGACCACGCTTCTGGTTGAGCGGATGTTGCACGTGATTTTAGGACACAAGAGATTCCAAAACGAAGAAAGTCCCATCCGCAGGGTGGTTGCCATGACGTTTACAGAGAAGGCCGCCAGTGAAATGAAGATCAGGCTGATGGGGGAATTGGAAAAGATCGTAGCTGTTATTAATGGGAAAGCAGCTCAAGAGGATAACGCAAAGGTAGAAAAGTTTCTTGCGCATATCCGCGATACGTACCAGACGACATATCGCGAGGTCGAACGGCGTGCAAGAAAATCGCTTGAGGATATGGATAAGACCGTTATCGGGACCATTCACGGCTTTGCGGCCTATATCTTACGTCTGTACCCCATTGAATCAGGTGTGGTACCTGGGTTTGTGGTGGACGAAGGGGATGTCTTCGATGAACTCTTTGATAAAGAATGGGCGAAGTGGCTGGAGTTGGAGCTTGTTCTTTCTTCACCTCAGGCAGACATTTGGAAAGGTGTACTCAGGAGATTAGACTTGGAATCTGTTAAGAACCTGGCCAGGCGGTTATCAGGATTTACTATTCCACAAAACTCTCTCATATCGGAGGAGTTTGTTCAATATCTAGAGGGAAATCTTCGAGATGGAGGGGAGAAAGGTGTGGTTAGAAAATCCAATAGAATTCCATCCGAAATCAAGCAATCACCGCCGGAGGAAGACAATAAATCGAATGTTCAATCCTTATTAGATCCCTTTTCTCATAAAATTCAGAAGATGCTTCCTTGCTGTGAAAAGTCCAATAACAACCTCCTCTCTCAATTACATGCACTATCGAAGATTCTCGATGAAATAAAAAAACAGGGCATCAGTTATTTAAATACATTAGAATATGATCTCGATAAAGAAGCTTCTAATGCAAAGACCGGTTGGACAGACGAAGGATTTGAAACCGCACGAGAACTCATAAAAAACGGTCATACCCTATTAAAGAAATTGAAGACTGTTGATGATGCCTTTGTTGCAACCGTGATAGGTCTCATTTCCCCATTTGCAAAGGCATTTCGGCAAACATATTTGTCTCAGGGATATGTCTCCTTTGACGGACTTCTTACCCTTGCGAGGGATTTACTGCTAAATAAAGAGTATCGTTATATTCGTGAGAAACTCAAGAATGAGTTGAGAACGATACTCGTGGATGAGTTCCAGGACACAGACCCCGTCCAGTATGAGATCGTCCTCTTCCTCTCCGAGGCATTGGGGCATCACAGCACAGATGCCCTCAAGGTAACCCTTGAGCCGGGAAAGCTCTTTATTGTGGGTGATCCTAAGCAGTCCATCTATGCCTTCCGCAGGGCAGACATTGAGGCCTATGAACAAGTGGTAAAGCAGGTGTGCGGACAGGATGAGACGTTGAAATTACAGGAAAATTTCAGGAGTCATTCTGGGATCATCGAGGTTGTAAACCGGCTATTTGATGGAAGGATCATGGTTGAACAGTCAGCACTACAGCCCTGTTATATCCCTATCCATGCCAATCGCCCCAAAACACAGCCTTCCCAAATAGTTGAAATTGTCCTGGTCTCTGATAAAGAAGGGAAAGAACTAAAAGCAGATGAAGCCAGGGAGGCAGAGGCCGAGTGGATTGCACGATGGATCATAAAACACGTAAGCAACGAAGACATTGAAGATAAATTTGCGGAAAATGGACTTCGTAAGCTTAAATACAGGGATGTGGCTTTGCTCCTGCGGGCGTTTACCCAGGTGAGACCGTATGTTGAGGCACTCAAAAGGTATGGTATTCCATATATTGTGGAAGGTGAAAAATACTTCTATACCACCCAGGAAATTCTTGATTTTATGAACCTCCTGCGCGCCTTAGAGAATCCTCATGATACGATTGCTTTGGTGGGCGTACTTCGTTCTCCTATCGTAGGCTTAACGGACCGTGAGATCTATGAGCTTCATAAAAATCATCTCTTAGATTACCGCAAGGACATTTCTGGTGAAACGTTCAAGAGTCACAGGATCATGAAGAGCGATGAGGACACCCATCCTTTATCCACCTCTTGCGAAGGGGCGGCTGGGGAGGTGAATAATCTGTTTTTGGACTTAAAAAAAATCGTTGAACCATTCTATGGTTTTTTAAGAAAAACCCATGCACGCTCTGGTATACTTCCCGTTTCACAACTCATTGCAGAGATTATGGACAATACCCACATTGCAGAGATTACGGCCTGTGCCTGGCATGGCGAACAGAAATTGGCTAACCTACAAAAACTCTACCAGATGGCTTGCGACATGGAACAATCCGATGGCGTTTCACTCAAAAACTTTATAGACCGCATCAAAGTACGTATAAAAGAGGCCAGGGAAGAAGGGGAGAGCCCCCTTTCGGATGAGACATTGGATGTCGTGAAAATCCTGACTATCCATAAATCGAAGGGACTGGAATTTCCCGTTGTCTTCCTGGGCAATCTGCACGGTGAAGTAAGAAATGACAAAGAGGTGTTAGACTCTGCGGTATTTGATTGGACTACGTCCACAACGGGTATTGTGATCGGCAAGGGGGATCAGCGGGTAAGAAATCTCCAAAGTGTTATCATTGAAAAGAAGCTGAATGATCGTTCGTGGGAGGAAGAGAAACGTGTCCTGTATGTAGCCATGACCAGGGCAAAGGAACGATTGATCCTTACAGGTTCCTTGAAGGACGACGATAAATCTTACATGGGACTGATTGCTCAATCGGTAAGAGATGCTGCGGGTGTTGAGCTTGGCGACGAAACATTCATGAACCTCAGTCACACAAATGAGGATGAAAATGTATCACCCTCCCATCAAGGTAGGGGAAATAGCGGAGACCCGACGTCGAGGGCGGGAAACAAAACAAGTGAGGAAGATAAACCAAGTGCAGAGAAATTTCCCCTCCCCTTGCGTGAGAGTGTCAGGGTGAGGGGTGTTTCTCAAGGGAAATTTCCTTTAGGAAACGCAGAGATATTTGTAGAACATTTTAGATTTGATGGGACACATCGTTCCCAAAAGATAACAAAGGAGAAGACCCTGGATATCGACTGGGCAGCCTTTGTTGAAATATGGAAGAAAAGAGAGGCTGCAATGATTGAGGCAACCAGGAACCCTCTCTTTGTCTCTCCGGCGACTATTGCATTCGAAGAATCGATGAAAAAAGGCATACCCGGAGCACCGGGTAGAACTGAAGAGATGACTCATCTTCATCCGGATGAATTTGAACAACATCGTCTGAATAACCACCATTTATCCCCTGCTTCTGAGGGAGGTGAACGAGGGGAGATTATAAAATCCAAAAGAACCAAGCCGGACACTGAACAATCACATCCAAAACACGCCGCGTTGATCGGTTCCATCTGCCACCGTATACTGGAGGGGTGGGATTTTCACGGAACATCTCAAGAACTTCAAAGGTCAATCGAGTCAGCCGTAAAATGGGCTAATGTCTTTGAAAAATGTGAGGTAGAACCATCTGTTCAATTTTTTGGAGAAGATATTGCATATCAAGAAGAAAGGATTTCCTCTCCTTACGAAGGAGGGGACAAAGGGGAGGTTTCAAAACAGCAGGAAATATCCTTCAATACGATACAATTTCAGGATGTGGAATTTATAAAAGCAGAGGTAGTAAAGATACTCTCGGTCTTCACCGATTCAGAGGCATATAAAGAACTACAGGCCGCACAGATCCTCGGGCGTGAGGTGCCCATATTGCTCAACTGGGATGGACAGATCATGAGGGGTACCATTGATATCCTTTATAAGATAGACGACCGTGTCATTATCGCCGATTATAAGACAGATCACGTTACCATGACCGACCTGCCAGCAAAGGCTGAAAAATATCGATATCAAAAAGAGGTCTATGTTGAGGCCGTCAAACGTTGCCTGAAAATTGACAACCCGGAATTTAAGCTCTTCTTTCTTAGGTTGGGTAAGGCTATATCTGTTTGATATCTCCGATGAGGAAATAAAAATACCAACAAATAAAATCCTTGAAATATTAAAAGGTTAATAGGATAATGCCCTCGTTAAAACTGCCTGAGCAATTATTCCTCTTGATAACTATCGTTGAAACGATAAGTTGTTTTGCGCAATTTTTAAGTGCATAGCGTATGAAGCAAAAATTTGCATTTTTTGTGATTTTTTATAAGTGTCTGGAAGCGTATCTTTTATGACTGTAATAGTTTACTATAAAACAACTTAAGATACAATTACATTTCCTGCTGATTCCTGTGGAGTCCTGCCTGTTTTCGCGAAGTCGGTCACGTTTTGGTCGCGGTCAATTAAAGTAAAAAACTATTGAAATGTCAATAAGGCTTCTTCTTTAACCTTCCTTTTGAGAATCTCATTACCATTGAGTAAGTAAACACAAGTATTTGTATCGAGAAGATATTTCAAAATACATGTTCCATTTTTCTAGATGATTTTCTACTCGAATAGATAACCTTTATTTGTTCCTCAATGCTTCTGTCGTCTTCCCATGTTCCACATACACAAAGGAATTCTTCTGTTGCAGATTTTTCTTTGAGTTCAGGTTGAACAAACTCTTTTTTGAGAAGATGAATAATTTTAGCGAGTTTCTCTTTCATAGGCTCAGGCAAATCTTGGATGTCTTTTAAAATTTCTTTTTCATAATATAGTTTTTCATGGCTTATACCTACATTCCCCGATCTTACCAGACGACAGACACTATCCCTGCTTTCTTGATTTGCTCATCCCTTGTTATTAACCTGGCTTTGTAATAGAGAGCGGTTGCCACAATCAATTTGTCATGCATCTCCATTTCTGTTTCAATCCTGTCCGCAGTTTTGAGAATATTTATATCCAGCGGCGCAATGTCGAAGTTTTCGTATTCCTCTATCTTCTTCAGGGTTTCTTCAAAGGACAAAGCAATCTTGCCCCGTTTCGATATATACATAATTTCGGCAAGAACCACAGCAGGGACAACTAAGGTGCCTTCTTTGATTGTCCCTTCAAAGGCTTTAATGGCTTTCTTGCTCAAACGAGCGTCTTCGGTAAAATACCATACCAATGAATGGGTATCGGTTATAAAATCCATACGCACCTCAACGCGATTCATAAGGAAAGAGGGTTTTCCTGGCATCAAAGAACAATGAGTCTTCGATACTGCTTCCTTTCCAGAGTCCTTTCAAAGAACCGCGCTTTACGGGCTTCTTTGCGCCGGATATAAATTCGGTCGTTATCTGATGAATAACTTTGTAAAGTTTCGGCATTTGTTCTTCGGGAACCTTTCCTAATTCCTTTATTATCCGCTTCTTATACGTTGAAAGCATAACTCCTCCATTCAATAATATTCATTTGATTGTATACCTTATAGAACATCTTTTCATGTTTAGTTTAAAAATACAAAACTTTGCTAAATGTCAATCTTATCTATCTACTATAGTATCTTCAACAGAATTTTAATGTGAATCAAAAGAGAATTTTTTATCTACTTGGAGAATTGGTAGAGTAATTATCTTGATATGAAATGATTACGATATGTCCCCTTCGGGTTACCAAGATCAATAATTAGGTATGGTGTCGCCGGAATCCCCTACGTGGGCTGGGCGAGTTCTTTGAAGTATCTGACTGTGCGTGTTGTCTATTGCGTTATTATAGGGATTTCTAGCCCATTATTAAAGATGCAAACCTTTCGACCCTTCAATTTGACCCCTTATTCTCAAATCCAAAGCCAATGAGCCTTTTAATATTTCACCCTTTCAGATTGAACCATATATTTGAAAGGTACTCTAAAGCTTGAACGCGTGCTGTGAGATTGGATTGTACCAAATGCCTCGGTTCAATCGAGGACGATTGAACCAGCGAAGGTTCCCTAGCAGGAGATTGAGAACGAGACTCATAAGATTCGTGTTTATTTGTGCTAATTCGTAACCGAACAGTTGCTGTTTCAAAATACCCGATAATACAAATCCCTTTGCTTTGCCTCATACCCAAGATCGTTGATAAGCGACTCTATTTCCTCTTTGTCCATTTGGTAGCTTACCCCTGCAGCCTTCACTACATTTTCTTCAATCATTGTGCTGCCCATGTCATTGGCCCCGAATTTCATTGAAAGCTGGGCAATTTTCGCCCCTTGTGTGACCCATGATGCCTGAATATTGGGAATATTGTCTAAAAAGAGACGTGTAATGGCAACGGTCTTCAAATAATCAAAACTCCCGATCAGTCCTATGTCTTTATATTTTGATGAGAGCGAAGGCGCTAATTGAGTGTTTTTAGGCTGAAATGTCCAGGCGATAAAGGCGGTAAACCCTCCCGTTTCGTCCTGAAGTCTTCGGATCTTTTCCAGATGTTCGATACGCTCTTCTATTGTTTCAATATGCCCGAACATCATGGTAGCCGTGGTTTTCATGCCAAGTTTATGTGCCTCACGCATGACATCAAGCCATTCCTGAGCCGTACATTTATTCGGACTCAAGAGATTGCGGCATCGATCTACCAGGATTTCAGCGCCACCTCCGGGGATCGAATCGAGTCCTGATGCTTTGAGCTGTTGTATAACGTTAAGGACAGGAATCCTATTTAATTTTGAAAAATGGACAATCTCCGGGGGAGAAAAGGCATGGATGTGAACATTGTATTTTGTTTTAATAGACTCTAGCAGGTCTTCATAGAAATTTAGTTTCAATGAAGGATGCAGGCCGCCCTGCATGAGGATTTGTCTGCCACCCAGCGCCAGTGTTTCTTCTATCTTTTTAAACAAGATGTCTTTTGGGATGATATAGCCATCGCTGTGCTCAACTGCCTTGTAAAAGGCACAGAATTTACAACCCGATGTACAGATATTCGTATAATTAATATTTCGGTCGATGATATAAGTCCGGTAATTTTCCGGATGCTTTATTTTACAGACTTGATCTGCTGCCATTCCCAGGATGGTGAGTTCTTTTGTGGAAAATAATTTTACACCGTTCTTTGGGGATAATCTTTCGTTGTTGAATGATTTTTCAAGCATATCTTCGATTTCACCGGATATATGAGTCATGTGGGTACCTTAACTAGATCGTATAGGAAATTTCATTTTATTTATGAGGTTAGTAGAGAGAAGAGGCTCTTCGCTCTACATGTTCTGGCTCGTCTGAGTTAAGTATCATTGAAAACAATCTCGACCCCTTTGGGAGCAAGCCCCAAAGATACTGCATGTTCATAAAATGCCTGAAGCCCCTCTATCTCATCTTTGCCCAAATTATATCGAATCGAATTTGTTAGATAGTTCAAACATCTCTCTTCCGTTAACTGAAGGCGATGCGATTCAGTAGCTGCTAGTTCCCTAACGGATCGAATACCGGCCGCCTTTGCATCCTTTAACAGCTTGTTTATGCCTGGTACGCGACGTCCCTTTT
>JAUPKS010000116.1 GCA_030837315.1 Planctomycetota bacterium | reverse complement strand
CGTTCCAACAGGTTGATGTTATATATATTACGTGGTGTAATATATATAACATCTGCTATGGATAAAATTATGAATAAATGGATACTGTTCATACATCAAATTGCACAGGATGCTCCTAATCTCAGGGTAAAGGTCTGGCGGGATTTGAAAAAGAACGGGGCTGTACTTTTTAAAAATGCCGTGTATGTACTTCCCTATAATAAGCAACATGAGGAGATTATGCAATGGCTTTGCAAGCACATTAAAGATAGTGGCAGCGATGCCTCCCTATTCATCACCGAATCACTGGATAAAAAGCAAGACGAGGAGATTATTAAGAGCTTTCATGAAGTTTGCGACAAGGAATATCTTGCCTTAATTACCGCATGCGATGACATGGTGAAGAAGATAGAACAAGTAGAGGGAACGGAAGGCATGACAGACAACAGTATAGATAACCTCAAAAAGAGCTTAAACGAAATAAATAAAAGTGCCGAAGACATCGCCAGGAGTGATTTTTTTCATGCACCACAAAAAGAGAGGGTTTCTCAAAAGATACAATTGATACGGCAAAAGTTAGAGAGATGGTCTACGTCACTAAAAAGGGAAGCAAGTGCGATTATGAAGATATATAGGATAAAGGATTATGTGGGTAAAAAATGGGTTACCCGAAAAGATGTTTACATCGACCGGATAGCTTCTGCCTGGCTTATCCATAGATTTATAGATCCGAAGGCAAAGTTTGTTTTTTTAGCAAAAAGTAACGATAAAGCACCTAATGATACAATACCCTTTGACATGTATGGTGCGGAATTCACCCATCACGGGGACGATTGCACCTTTGAAACCCTTATTAAAGCGTTTGACTTAAAAGACCCGGCATTACAGTCAATTGCAGAGATTGTGCATGATATTGATCTCAGTGATAGCAAATACGATCGGAAAGAGGCAGAGGGAATTGGCCAAATCATTACTGGCCTCAGCAAGAAACTCAGGAATGATAATAAATTACTTGAAAAGGGCTTAGAGATATTTGATGCACTCTATCAATATTACTTTTCTAAAAAATAAAGGGAGGTAACATATGCCTCCAATCGATGTACATTTAAAGAATAGCGAGAAAAGGACAGGAAAAGAATATGGAGAACTCCATCACTGGATTGATGATGACAAGGCAAAGGCCCTAGAAATCCACGATCTTGCAAAAATTCACGAGAATATAGCATATGTCCGTGAGAGATGGGGAGAAGAGGCAGTCAATGAATTTGTGCTTCACGTAAAAGAAGACTTAGAACACCGGTTAAAAGAAAATCTTCAGTATTTTGGGCTCTTCAAATGACAAAGAGATTCTCTTCTCCTTTTGTTACCCTCTGCGCCGTGGGCTTTTTTGCCCGGATGAGTTATGCCATGGCAAGAACCCCACTCCTGCCTCTTTTTGCGCTGTCGTTGGGAGCAAGTCCAAAGGCAATTGGGTTTGTCGTTGGCGCCTCTACCATAACCGGTATCTTCTTCAAATTACCTGCAGGTACCCTTTCTGACATTTACGGCAGATACAGGATGCTGTTTCTCAGCATCCTGGTTTTTGCATTCACCCCTTTTCTCTACTATCTGGTAACAAATTATTGGCAGTTGGTAGGTATCAGGTTTTTCCACGGTCTGGCTACTTCTGTTTATGGTCCTGTGGCCATGGCTATGATTGCCGACACCGCTGGCAACCAAAAAGGTGCGAGACTTTCTTCGTTCTCCTCCATTACTATCATAGGAAACCTCATTGGCGCACCCTTCGGTGGATATATACTCAATTACTTATCCAGCAATGGAAACAATTCTTTACAGCATTTTCATATTGCATATGTTACTTGAGGAATTATGGGACTGATCTCCTTCGGTTTTACCATAAAACTGATGACTTCAGGAAGTGCGAATACCGAACAGACCAAAAATTCACTGAGAGAGGTATGGCGGAAGTTTTTTAAAGGTATCAGAGAGGTAGTCAGCGACTATCGTATCATCATTACCAGCAACATGGAGGGTGTCCAAAATCTGTCGATGGGCGGTTTAGAGGCATTTTTGCCAATCTATGCAGTTACTGTTGCTGGCCTGACCGCATTCCATGCCGGGACTCTCTGGGGAGCACAAGTGGTCACTACCATTCTGGCAAAGCCGGTTATGGGAAAAATATCTGACCGGTATGGCAGAAAGCCCATCATTTTTTTGGGGATGTGGATTTGTGCAATCCCTTTTGCCTCTATTCCGTTTACACAAAACTTTTACCTCTTGCTGTTTTTCGCCTCGGTCTTTGGTATCGGTGAGGCATTCGTAACCTCATCTTCAGCGGCAATGGTGGCCGAATTCTGCAAGGCACAACATTACGGCGCCGCCATGGGCACCTTCGGGAGCATCTTTGATATCGGCCATGCATCCGGTCCTATCCTGGCCGGGTTGCTCCTGGCGCACCTGAGTTACCAATACTCATTTCTCATCATTGCCATTATCTTAATTTTCGCTTCGTTTGTTTTTCTGTTAACCGTTCGTGAAGAAAAAGTTACAATACTGAAAGGGGGAACATAACATGAAACAGGTATTTATCATTATGTGCGGTGTGCTTTTCTGCTTTTATTCAAATGACGTCTGGTGTGGCAAATCAATACCTCTCGTCTGGGAGTCTTTATATGCCAAGACTTCACCAACGGTCGATGGAAAAACGGACAAGATGTGGGAACAAGCTAAACCACGTACGGTTGTTGTCAGGGAAGCAATGGGAGGGGACAACCCCACAGAAGTTGTCCTGCGTGCCCTTCATACCGATGATACCTTATATGTTCTGGCACAATGGCCTGACGATACCAAAAGCGACATGCGTGACCCGTATATCTGGAATGCATCAAAAAAAGATTACGACCGCCCGTTGAAACCGGATGATCAGTTTTCTCTGGAATTTCCCATAACCGGTGAATTCAACATTCGCATGTTAACCCTTGTTCATGAATATACCGCTGATGTGTGGCACTGGAAGGCAGGACGCGGCAACCCCGTTGGATGGGTAGATGATAAACGGCACATCATCAGCCAGAAGCCGATTAAAAATGGTATGGAATACCCCATGGGCGGCCATGGAACGGTATATATTGCACGCCAGATGGATGATGGAACATCTTCTTACTCCGTGAAACCGAAACCAACGGTATTTGAAGGTACTATCGTAGATTCCTTTGAACAACGTCAGCCTGCCGGCAGCGTGGCTGATATCCAGGGCAAGGGAATCCACGATGGAAAGGGCTGGACATTGGAGATGTCGCGTAAATTTAATACCGGCCACGATGATGACGCGCCGATTGACCCAGCGAAGGAAAATATCTGCGCCATCGCAGTCCTCGACGATGAGCTATACTGGGATCATTCGGTTTCTCAGCTAATCACACTGCACTTTATTAGTAATGCAAAATAGTCTATATTTGGTATCTGATGTGGAAATGTTTGTTGTTCGTAAAATGGTGTACCCTGGTGGGATTTGTAGTGCCTGCACAGGTCTTCGCTCTGAGACCCTTTGTCACGACAGATGCCGATGTGATTGAAACCAATCACATCGAAATTGAATTAGGTCTGTTCGGATTGCATGAACGAAAACAGCCGGGGACGGATGAGTTTACCTTGGAAGCACCGAGTATTCGTTTTAATTATGGTCTGCCATGGGATAGCGAGATTGTCTTGGAAACCGTGGGCGAACTCATTGATAACGAATATGCAGGAGCACTGGGCATAAAGGAAAAGCAATTTGCCAGTACTGCAGGCTTTTACAAGAAGGTCTGGTGGCGCGGACATGATTGGATACCTAATTTTGCAACAGAAACGGGGATTCTATTTCCTACAGAAAAGAACACCTCTGGATTGGACTTTGAAGGTGCTGCCATCTTTTCGTGGTATCTCAGAAGGTTTACCTGCCATCTGACACTAGGTGGAGGCACAGAGAAAGCAGCTTCTGAAAACAACACACGGGGACTCTTTATCTATGGCGCCATATTGGACGTTCCCCTTCCCCAGTACAAAAAACTTCATTTTGTAACAGAATACAGCGGAGAGAAGGTAGAGAATGCCATCCTCGAACACCAGTTATTAGGAGGACTGGTATGGGAAGGGCTAAAGGATATAGAGTACGATATTGCTGGATTTACCGGTTTAAATAGTGAAAGTGTGGATTGGGGCATGACGATGGGTATTACATTTATTATCGGTAAAACGACAAAAGGAGGCCAATGAGGATAAGATTTTTTCAGAACCCGTTCTTCAGGCATTCGAAAAGAAGACGGGAATAAAGGTGCGGACTATTTACGATACGGAAGAGACCAAGAGCACAGGATTGGCCAACCGTTTGATTGCAGAGAAGGATAATCCACGGGCCG
>JAUPKS010000115.1 GCA_030837315.1 Planctomycetota bacterium | reverse complement strand
CCTGAATTTATCCATGAATGTGTCCTGATGAGTCTTGAAAATTTGGGCATTGAATACATAGATATATACTATATTCACAATCCGGAAGATGCCCTGCAAATAATTAATGAATTTGCATAGTACACGTTTAGAACTATTACCGAACAACGATGGAAAACTATCTTCCTGAAATGGATTTGATCTTTTCCTTAGCAATTTCAATATTAAATTTAGCTTCCAGATTTTCCGGATCAATAACAAGTACTTCTTCCCATTTACCGATAGCCTCATTATAATGTCCGTCTCTATAGCATACTAAGGCTTGATCTAATAATTTTTGCAATACCTCTTTTTCCTGGCTTGCAGCTATCGCCTCTATCTTTTTATCTTCTCCGGATTTTTTTCCTCCGGTTGCCTCTTTAATCATCTCGCGTCCTTGATCAATCATCTCCTTCGATTCTTCTTTCATCTCCTCAGTGTGCTGGTCAATCCTGGAGCCTGTAAGACGCGACCTTTGAGTCTGCAAACCCAAGAGCTGGTTTTGCAAATCGGTTTTTGACTTTTCAACTTCGGCAATCTTCTTTTCTAAGTCATTTATATTTTTTTGCGTCTCCATAAGAATGGTCTCAAAGGAACTGTCCTTCAGCTCAACACGGGAACTCAGTCCATCCAGATCATTCCTGAGCTTCGAGCAATTTGTATCAGCATCAACAGCCTTCTGTGAAAATTCTTCAACCCGTTTTCTCAAATCCTGGGCAGAGGCGCTTAGATCCGATAACCCCTTTTCGAGTGCATGCACCTTTTGATCAATCGATGCCACATGTTCTTCCTGGGCATTAGGCGATTTTTTAGAAAGTTCAACGCATCCCACGAAAAATACAGATGAGATTAAAGCTATAAAAGTTAAAAAAATGTGCCTATTCATAAATAGTATCCCTTTTATTTCGAATGCCTTTTAAAAAACCTACTTCATCTTTGCCAACTCAAAATCATACAGGTTCTCTTCCCCCCCAGGGGCGACAATTACCAGGGTAATAAGCGCGCTCAGATCAACGCCTTTCGTGGGAAATTTAAAGACCAGGCGGGCAGAATGGCTAGGAGAATCAGGCCAAAATTCACTGGCTTCCGCTAGTGGAGGAGCAAACTCAAACTCTGGTTGAATTACATCGTCTTTATAATAAAGCTTGGCAGTATACTGCGCGCAAAAATCATATTCATCACCATAGACGGTAACAGAAAAGGTGAGCGTATCTCCAATTTCTACAGCATGCATAACATCATCATGAGTAAATTCCCTATGCTCTATAGCAGATTTTCTCGCCTTATATGCAATATTGTGGAAAGGTGTAAACAATGTTGCAGTTCCCTGCCCTTTATCCTTACAGATAGTCCAGGGTCTTGAAAATGCTGCAATTTCTATGTTTTTGTTTTTTTTACCGTATTCAACAGCTTCTTCTATTTGTTCAGTGGTCAGTTCTAAAAAAATTGCATGAACCGGCCTTACAATAAACAACCACGGAGTCACAAAGAAAACACACGTTAGCAAAAATATCTTTTTAAACACAAATCATTCGCCCTTTAAAAGAGATAAAAAAGTATGTGAAATAAACATAAAAATATCCACGTAAAGTAAAACAAAATCAGTTTCTTGGTGTAGGTTAAGATTTCTCAGAATTTATTTTGATGATAAACTATTCTGCGCTGTGCTCTGTTGTTAGAGTTTCTTCTTCTGCTGCTGCAGCCGGCTCAGACGTCGCCTCTGCCTCTTTTTTCTCCTCAGCGGATGGCTTTACCACGTAGTTCTTACCAGTCCTCATCAGGCTCGCACTCCCTACAATAAACATAATACCAAACACCACTGCCCCAACAAAACAAAACACGCCCCCTAAATTATTTACAAATCCTTCTACTTTTTCGTTGGACATAATCTTTTCTGATTTTTCGGTAATTATTTGATTCAATTTATCAATCATCTTGCATTTCCTCCTCTTTATCATGTATAACTTCACAGCACAACGTAAACAAAATTAAAAAACCACATTTTCTCCCGATCATTTTACAACTTCAATGTTTCACCAAATTGTTATATCTGGATAATTCCTTATCGGCCTCTTCTTTCATTCCTTTTTTACGATATGTTGACTCCAGGTTTTTATATGCCTTCGCATATTTCGGATTAATAGCAATGGCCTTTTTATATTCACCGACCTGATGTTCAAACATCTTTTTTTCCCCGTAAGCAATGCCTAAATTAAAATGGGCCTCAGCACTATTAGGGTTCAAATCCAATACTTTTTTGTATTGTTGAATTTCTTCATCCAATAAACCCTTTTTACCATACGAAACGCCCAAATTGAAATATGCGTCAACAAGCGTAGGATTGATTTCTATTGCTTTTTTAAATACAGCGATAGATTCATCGTACATTTCCTTTCCGCGATAGGCATGCCCCAAGTTATAGAGCGCTTCAGAACTCTTAGAATCCAGCTCAATGACTTTTTGATACGTCCTGATTTCTTCATCCACCATTCCCTTTGAACCGTACGCGATTCCCAGATTAAAATATGCATCTTCATACGTATGATCCAAGTCTATCGCCATTTTATATGCAGCAATCTCTTCATCAAACATCTTCCTTTTGCTATAGGCTACTCCTAAATTATTGTACACCTTTGCAGAATAACCGTTTATTTCAATAGCCTTTTTGTATTCCGTAATCGCTAAATCAATCAAATCACTCTTATTGTACTCATTTCCCATTTGATAATGCACATCAAAGTCGCTAAAATCCTCAGCGCCATAGGTATTAGCGGCACACATAAGGTTCAATAACAGGAGACTAACAAAAAGGGCCTTTTTCATAAATTTCTATTCAAAATCAGACATGAAAAATCCAATACATTTTCTTGCTCTCTGAAGCAATCTCTTTCGCAATAGCATAAAATTCCATCTCAGAAAGATCATCCAATTTCTTGCCATATTTTTTTACGGCCTCACCGAATTCCAATACCTTTTCAACAAGGTTTTCGTGAGTTTCTGCGGAGCCGCCTGCGATGTAAAATTGCTCTCCCGTGGTAACTCTTTTATGGTTGTCTTTATTATCAAAGCCAAGACCGCAGAGCATAACCCTTCCCCCAGGTAATTTGTTTTGATTATTCAAAGCATAACTCCATTTCATCTGATCGAATATCGCTTACTATGCTGTTGCAAAGAGCTTAACACAGGATACCATTCCACAAAAAAAATGTCAAGTTAATATAACCCTTCTCTGCAGCACAAAAACGCCTCTTGAAATCTCGATTGCCAATGTGTTTTTTAAGAATAACCCCAGATAATCGTCTTATTTATGAAGTAGTCTTGGAGAGCATTCTGCTGGCAATCTCGAAGTATATAACCAACCCTGTCGCGTCTAACAGTGTAGCAATAAGCGGTGCGGACACAAAGGCGGGATCCAATTTTATAAACCGGAAGAATAAAGGGATAGCCAGGCCAACAATATTACCCACACTCACTACGATACACAAGGAAACACCCACAGTCAACGCTAACGTTATCTGTCCCAGTGATAGAGCGGCAATGGCGAAGGCAATGAACCCCATAATAAGTCCAAGAGAAATACCAACTTTGAATTCACGTAATAAAATCCGCCACCATTCTTTGATTTTAATTTCTCCGGTAGCAAGCGCCCGAATAATTAAGGTAGAGGACTGTGACCCTGTATTACCACCAGAACCAGTAAGCATGGGGATAAAGTATGCAAGGGCAATCACCGAACTGAGGACTCCGGAATAGCTTCTCAGTATGGCTTGTGATATGGTTGCGGCAATTACGAGGATGACCAGCCATGTGACACGGTTAATGATTCGTCTTGAAAACCCTACACGAAAATATTCCTCCTCCGTGGTGTGGATACCAGCCATTCGTTGAAAGTCTTCGGTCACTTCTTCTTGTACAACGTCCAGCACGTCATCAACCGTTACAATACCTACCAGTCTATCTTCATTATCCACAACAGGAACTGCCAGGATATCATATTTTTGAACCACCTGAACCGCCTTTTCCTGATCATCTGTGGTGTGGACATAGAAAACAATCTCGTTCATAATATCCTTGATGAGTTGATCGGGATGGGCAAGTATGATATTCTTCAGAGAAGTAACGCCGCGAAGCTTTTTAGTCTCATCGACAATATAACAAATATAAATCGTTTCACGATTTGGTCCGGTTTTACGAATGTGTTCCAGTGCCTCCGCTACGGTCATACCCATCTGAAGGTCTACGTATTCCGGGGTCATTATGCGGCCTGAGGAGTTATGGGGATAGTTCAGAAGTTCATTTGCTTCCTTACGGTCAGCGGGCGGGAGAAGTTTTAAAAGTTTTTCTACGACATGGGCCGGTAGTTCATCAAAGAGTTGCGTCCGGTCATCCGGCTGCATTTGCACTAAAATTTCCTTCGCATGTTGTTCAGTGAATTGTTTGAGAAGTTCTTCCTGTTCTGCAGGTTCAAAAAGGGCAAAGACTTCGGAAATCTTATTTTTATCGAGCAGCCTGAAACCCATTACGCGTTCGGTAGGGTCAAGCTCCCGGAGGATATCTACAATGTCAGCCGGATGGCGTTCCCGAAGGAAATCTCTCAGACCCTTGAAATCCTTGCTTTCGATAAGTTCCTTTATTTCAGGAAGAAATATCTTCGTCCACTGCAGTTCCATTGTCTCATTGAACTTATTTGCTAAGGTTTTTTTGTCATAATTATTTTGTAAAACTTCTTTTCCCCATTTTCATGAGGACATGTTTTATCAAGTTTTTTTATTCAACCTTTTCCACACCCAGAGCCTTTGCCATACCAAGGAGTGTCCTACCCAGCAGTGAACGCTTCATTTCAATTGCATTGAAATCGCACACCTCGTCGCAGCAAAAACATCCAATACATTTCTTTTTGTCAACAATTACCTTGCCACTTTCCTTTGACATTGCACCGGCAGGACAATTCCTTACGCATTCGTAACACCGTGTGCAATTCGAATGGTTTACCGTAGAAAATGTGGAACACGTGCTATCAAACATCATCGCCAGTAAAAAATCAGGCAGATATTTTCCCGCAAAATCCTGGGCGCCGCTGGAAGGTTTTTTAAAATCAGGAACAGACACATCGTCAATAGTTTCACCTACTACATTAATCGTATCTAAGTCACCAACACCCAGCCCACGCTGATGTGCAAATCGGATAGTCGGTATGGCCATTGGTTCAAACCCAATAATGCTGCTTGCTACTGCATCCATAGCTACACTATCCTTACTGGCAAGGATCAAACCAACCCTTTTGGGCTGACCGGCATTGGGACCGTTTCCCTCCATACCCACAATGGCATCCATAATAATAAGGTGGGGCGGTACCATGTGGTAGATGTCTACCAGCGCTTTTGCAAACACCGTCGGTTTTGGTGCAATCAAATGCACGTTCTTTTTGCCATTACCGGGAATGCTGCCCATCATATTCTTTATAGCGCCGGTGTATTGCGTCAAACCATGGGTTTTCAGTTTGGGTACTGAGACCACAAAATCCACCGTTCGTAACGTCCTGGCAATGCGAAATTTATCTAATACTTCATAGTCTTTGTTGTGAACGTCAATATACTCATCCTTATCAAAATTAACGATCTTTGCCCCTGTCTCCTCTGCAATTTCATTGATGCGGGTAATTCGAAAGGCATTGAAGGTGGAAGCATTCTTTACACTTCCTGATGAGTCTCCAATATAGACCTCACATCCGAAGTCTTTTTGAAATATATTGACAAGCGCTCTGACCACTGCGGGATGCGTGTTGACAGCCCTTTCCGGGGGTTGTGAAGAAGAGAGGAGATTGAGCTTTAAAAGCACCTTCATGCCAGGCTTAACCAACTTGTCAACACCATTGAGCAGGCTCAAAGACTTATGAATGGCATGATAGACCTTTTCTAATTCATAATCATGACATTTAACGACTGATACGGTAGGCATAGAATAACCTCTTTCAAAATTTTACATAATACTACAATTTTAACCTATTCAAGGAATGCAGGGCATAAACTAACAATTATTTAAACCAGTAACATCTTCATTGGCTGCAAAGTCCCGTTAAATGGATTAAAAACTACAAAAGTCATCCTCATGCTTATGCCTTTTGTCGTACGTTTTGGTTCAAAGATAATTTTTTCCCTATAGACGACCGCCTCGGAAATAATTTTCATGCCCTTTCATTGACCCAAACCCCTGGCGGTTTTCCCCTTATTTTTATTATGTTGGCCTAAAATCATAACTATAGCAAAGGAATGAAATATTACAACAAAATACTCAAAAGAATTTATTCATGGCCTCCGCCCTTGCCATATCCCTCGTGTACAATTCCATATCACCCAGTTTATTTCCAGACAACTTGTTTTTAAGCTTCAAAAAAGGCCTCCTGAAATACTGACGGTAATAATAGGCAAGGGGATAATTTTTGATAAAGGCTGGAGTTGTACAAATATAATTGGCGTATTTCTTGTTATATTTCCATCTGAGAAACTGGAGGTCTTCTGGTCCTAAATAGTTTGTTTTGATATTCGCCCAAAAGCAGTTGTATCGGCTATAATCATGGGTGTTTGTTACCAGCCCTGCGTTCAACAACTCATCACGCATGCCTGTTTTGGGATAAGGCGTCAGTATCTGGTCTGCAAAGAAGTCTATTTGCAAATCTACAAAGAATTCGTAATTTCTTGCAATGTCATCTTCCTTGTCATTTGGGTTCCCGATAATCATACCACCGACAATCATAATATCGTGTTCATGTAACCGCTTAACAGCGAGTTTTGTTTTTTCAATGATGTTTCCCTTCTTCATAAGCCGCAAATTTTCTTCCGAGACGTTTTCAATACCAAGGAAGACAATCCTGAAACCAGCCCTGGCCATCTTTTCCACAAGGGTATTGGAAGAAGCAATGCCCGTACTGCTTGCCTGGATGATATACCGAATATCATTATGTCCGGCATCGACGATCGCGTCACAGAGAGACTCAAATCCTTTGACATCTAACGTAAAATTATCATCCGAAAAGAGAATAAAGTTTGCACCTTGCTGCTTGGCGTTGGAGATGTCAGCAAGTATCCTTTCCACGCTAAATCTTCGGAATGTCTTACCATACATCTTGTCCATACTACAAAAATTGCAGGGCATTACACATCCGCGGGAAGATTCTACGATATCGAGAGTAAAGCCATAATATTGATATCCTTTCCATATCCGTTTGGAACGATCTGGTATTTTTATCTTCGACAGGTCTTCCAAAGGACGTGGGGAATTGTGGATAAAACAACCGCCATTTCGAAATGAAATCCCAAGGACACTTTCTATGGCCCTCTTGCCGTTTATGGCCTCTAACAATTCGGTAAAACATATATCCCCTTCACCACGAACAAGAAAGTCAAAGGGCTCAGATTCTTCGCTCTTGCATATCTCGTCGTACATCAGCGTAGCGTGGTAGCCACCGAGAACAATTTTAATATCTTTATTGAGATTTTTTATGAGACTGGCGATTCTCCGGGCTGTGGCAAATTGAAAACTCATGGCCGTTAGCCCTACAACGTCCGGCTGGTATTCTGTAATCAATTCCTTGACGGTTTCAGCAACCCGATCCCTCCGCAAAATCAGATCAGCTACGTAAACATTATGGCCTTCAATGTTGCCCGCAATTGATGAGATAGCAAGGTTTGGTGACTTCCACCGCCTGGCATTAAAGTGGGGGGCACAATCTGGCATGGACATCAAAAGTATATTCATAAGCTTTATCTACTTGTTTTCAGATGTGTTTTCGAATTTTTCTTTCATTCTATCAGCATTTTTGAGTCATTCAAGGAAATTCAATCCTTGCCGCTTTTTACAAATTCGTAACAATTTAGCTTTTTGAAAAATATCTTCCAACTGCTCTTTTTCTATTAAGCATACAGCCAAATCCTTATTTGAGTATTTCTCGGTAAAGAAAAAAATAAATTGACCTGTTTTTAGCAGTTATTTAAAATGTCATCCAATAATCTACAAAACCCGTCGAGTAGGATGGATTAAACGAAGTGAACCCATCGACAAAATAGTTTTGTTGGGTGTGCTTCGCTTCACTAAAATTACAAAACTTTCTTACCTCAAAATATGGGAGTAGAAAAGATGCTAACGGATCAAAACAAAAAGCAAAAAACAACCAACTGTATTAAACCAGACAGGATCATGCTATTCAGTATCTTAGTAATCGTATCGTTTGTTTTTGGGTGTAACAATAATCATAATAGTGCTTCGCTGAACAATATGAAAAGTGAGAAAATAATACATGGGAGGTTAACTGGTCGCGCCACGCTGGGCCCGATGTCGCCAGTTGTGAGAAAAGACATGCCGAGTCCTTATGAACCGGCAGATGGTGTAAAATTTATGATACTCACAACATCAGGAAAAGAAATACAGTCGGTGATCACTGACAAACAGGGCAGCTATAGCGTTGACTTGCCACCGGGCACATACCGGGTGGAGATGTCACGATCCCCTTTGGGGTTTACTAAGGATTTACCAACTGAGGTTGCCATTGCTGAAAATCAAGAAACGAGAATGGACATTCGTTTAGATATCGGCATACGATAACAGGCGGGTAGATTAGATCAAGCCTTTATGGCTCTGATAGGGCCTGTCTTTAAACTATATTTTGCGTAACTCCTGTTTATCAGACTGCCTGGCGAAATAATACAACCCAGGACAATTGGCTATTTCTTTTCGATGATAAATCATAGGTCTTCATCGAAATTTATTCCGTTTCTTTTATGTTCATGAAAAACAACTAAATCCAAATACGAAAACTCGAAACAATTTCAAAATTACTGATATTTTTCAAAAACCCAAACTATTCCTTATTTTACAACCTTCACTTTTACTATTGCCATTACGTCGCCTGCTTTAAACTTCACCTTTGCATTCCCAATCCCTTTCAATGCCGCAATGGTAAACTGCGACAGACCTTCGGCATTGGTAATTGCATTTGCTGGTGAGACAGATATGCGTCCCTTCCCCTGCGTAATCTTCGCCTTTACTGTCTCACCTTCTACCCGGCAATCATCTTCACCGGTTAACGTCACCGTCACAATATAACTCTCTTCGTTTTTAATCTCAAGACTGCCTGGAAATACCGCAATCTTCTTAGCGCTGCATCCATCTGGAGTTGGAGTCTCTGTTGGTGCTGGTGTTAAAGTAGCCATTGGTGTCGGTGTCGGTGTTTCCGTTGGAGTGGGCGTTGGAATGATAGGTATCGACTCTGTAGTAAAGCTCCAGGTATAAGCAGACGCTATTGGATTGCCGGACAAATCCCTTGCCCCTGTGGTAATTGTTGCCGTATATATTGTATTGAAATCCATATTTGCAGATGGGGCAAATATGGCCATCTTGTCGCTATAAGATACCATTCCACGAATATCATCCCTGCCATTATTTATGATACATGTGTCTGTGGTTATGGTAGAGATATCCATCGTCTCGCTGAATATTGCGGTAATAGTACTACCAACCTCCACCCAGGCAGCACCATTGACTGGATTGGTGAAATTGACAGTCGGTGCAACAAAATCTCCTGTTGTCGTAAAACTCCAGGTGTAGTCAGAGATCAGTGCATTGCCAGCTAAATCCTTCACTCCTTTGGTAATCCTTACCGTATGTGCGGTATAGGAGGACATGTTGTTTGATGGGGTAAATGTGGCTGTTGTGTCATCGTATGACACCATCCCGCTGATGCTACCATTGCCATTGTTTACGATATATGTGTCTGTGGTAATGGTAGTGGCATCCATCCCCTCGTTGAATGTGGCGGTAATAATGCCGCTGATATCCACCCCAGCAGCTCCATTTACAGGGTTGGTGAAACTCACTATTGGCGGAACAATATCAACATCCCCGGATGTCGCAAAACTCCATGTATAAGGAGAGGCCATTGCATTGCCAGCTAAATCCCGGACCCCTTTGGTAATCCTTGCCGTATATGTGGTGTAGGTTGATAGGTTACTTGATGGGGTAAATGTGGCTGTTGTACCATGGTAAGAAACCGTCCCACTGATGTTACCATTACCATCACTTACGGTAAATGTATCTGTAGTAATGGCAGAAGACTGCATTACCTCACTGAATGTAGCAGTAATGCTACGGTTAATGGCTACGTCCGCATCACCATTAACAGGGTTAGTAGAACTGACCGTTGGTGCAATAAAATCCTCCGTTGTCATGAAGCTCCAGGTATAGTCAGAGGCTAGTGCGTTGCCGGCCAAATCCCGCGCCCCCGTGGTAATCCTTGCTGTATATACCGTGGAATGGGACAGGCTACCTGACGACACAAATGTGGCTGTCGTACCACCAGAAGACACAGTCCCACTGATGTTGCCGTGACCGTCGCTTACCGTAAATGTATGTGTGTTCATGGTAGAAGACTCCATTGTCTCGCTGAACGTGGCGGTGATGATACTGTTAATTGCCACGCCAGTAGCGCCATTGATTGGGGTTGTAGAATTGACTATTGGCTGGGTAGTATCAACGGTCGTAAAGCTCCAGGTATAGTCAGAGACCAATGCATTGCCAGACAAATCCTTTACCCCCGTGTTAATTCTTGCCGTATATGTGGTGGAATCAGACAGGCTCCCTGACGGTGTGTATACGGCGGTCGTACCGCTGTTTGAAACCGTTCCGCCGATTTTACCCCTCACATCGCTTACGGTAAAAGTGTTTGTATTAATGGTTGACGACTGCATCGCCTCGCTAAACGTGGCGGCAATGGCACTGTTCATTGCTACGCCAGTAGCGCCATTGACAGGACTTGTGGAACTGACCGCTGGTGCAATAAAATCCCCCGTTGTAAAGCCCCAGGTGTAGTCAGAGGCCATGGCATTGCCGGCTAAATCCCTCACCCCCGTGGTAATCCTTGCCGTATATGTGGTGGAATCAGACAGATTACTCGTCGATGTAAATGTGGCGGTTGTGCCATGGTAAGAAACCGTGCCGCTGATTTTACCGCTACCATCGCTTACCAGAAATGTATGTGTGTTCATAGTAGAAGGCTGCATTGTCTCGCTGAACGTGGCGGTGATGATGCCGTTGATAGCAACACCTGTAGCTCCTTTAGCAGGACTTGCAGAGATGACTGTCGGCAGGGTAGTATCAACCGTTGTAAAGCTCCAGGTGTAGTCAGAGGCCATTGCATTGCCAAACAAATCCCTTGCTCCCGTAGTGATTATCGCCGTATACGTGGTAGAATCGAACAGATTATTTGACGGTATAAATGTGGCAGTTGTATCACTGTAAGAAACCGTTCCGCTGATGTTATCCTT
>JAUPKS010000114.1 GCA_030837315.1 Planctomycetota bacterium | reverse complement strand
GAAAGGGGTATACGTAATGAGGAAGTTAGACATGTAGCTTGGTATGTCAGAAATGGCATATCAGGCTATTTTTGTTTATGGTTATTAAATTTTGGGCTTTTGAGAATTTTGATAAGTATTTATGTGTTTCTATCTAATAGATTTTGTAGTGATTTGTTCCTGCAAAGTGCTATCATACTTAACCAGCCGCCCTTGAAAAGGGATTATCCTGTCTATAGTACAAACCTATTGAACTTGTCTGGCCTTGCGCATTTTTCTTATAAATTGAGGATTTTGAGATAAAAGCCAATCTTCAATATCTTCTTTAGTATCAGCCGTTTCAAAAACACTAAGTGGAAAAGTGATCTTAAAAGGAAATGGACTTGTTCTTTAAAGTTTTCAATCTCGTTATTTTAACAATGGGTTCCAATTTTAGCAGGCTGTCCGAGAATGCGGTCATAAATAAGGACAAACAACAAAGGAAATTGTGTATAAAGTAAATACGATCAAAAACAAATCAGAAAAAGGTTAAAATGTTTCCATCCAAATCATACTTTTATCTCAGGAGCATAAAAAGGACATGAAACTACCAAAATGAGGGCTTGTTTTCCTTGTATTACCTTATACCGTTGCGGGTCTTATTTTCAGTTTCAGCATCTTTTTTAAATTCCAACCAATACACATCAGTTTAAACTCTGCACAGACTTTTTCCAGTCCTCGTAAGAGAAAGTTTCGATACCCCACATTAAATTTCAAATGCCCAAAGACGGGTTCGATGATATACTGACGCATAAAATATTTTCGCCTCCCCTCATCAGATATCAGCTTTTCTCTCATCTTTTGTAAAAGAGGCTCACGAATATCTATTAATAATTCTCTCACCTTTGCCTTGGTGCATAGCGACCGCTTCTGGCATGCCACACACTCCCTCCCCCTGTAAACCTTATGATTCCATTGACGGCTATCGGTCTTATTTGTTCTGGTCTTCCAGTACACTAATCGCTTCCCTTCCGGACATACGTAACTATCGCTTGCCGAATCATAGGTAAAATTGGTGTAGTGATATCGATTCTCTTCTTTTTGATATTCTCCTGACTTGTACTGCCGAAAATGATCATCCGGAATATACCCCTCTATTCCTCTCTCTTCAAGATACTCATAATTTGCATAGCTCCCGTATCCACTATCTGCTCCCACTTCTTTGACTTTCTCCTGAGTATTTAACTCTGTCTTTTCTATCATCGGTTTCAATTGATTCCGGTCGTTCGCCTCTGTTACTGCTTCCCCTGCTACAATAATCCCTGATTCGGTTACCGCTGCCTGACAATTGTATCCAGGACGAATGTCTTTACTCCCTCCTGATTTCATGTGATTGGCGTCCCTATCAGTAAGATTGATCTTTTCTTTTCCTTCCTCCTTCATCACCTCCAGCGCCTCTTCTATCTTCTTTTTCAGATACGTACGGTCTGATAACTTCTTCTGTAATGCCTCTTGTTCAGGATCCACTTTGCAGGTGTCGTCTTCTTGTTTGTCGATCGTTTCTGCTTCCTTTAATACGGTGGCTATCTCCTCCTCTATCTCTGAAAGCCATTTCTCAAACCCCGCACGGTCTTTCGTCCGCTTTGCTGATGCATTACCCTTTATCTTTGTCCCATCCAGGTATATCTTTCCTACACTCGTATACCCCAACTTACTGAATATCCTCACGATATCCACAAAATACTTCTCTATCTCTTTGAGATTATTCTTCCGAAAATCACTGATCGTTCGATGATCTGGTGTATAGCACTGCATCAGGTAGATAAATATATGATCACTCAGACACCTCTCTGCTAACTTCCTGCTACTGCGTACTCCGATTGCATACCCATAAAAGAGCACGCTCAAGAGCAACTTCGGATGATACGTTCTCTGGCCTAAAAAAGAATACATGGCTTCAATAGGCACGGTATCTAATGAAAATACCACCTCTTTTACCAATCTGCAAAGATGATCTTGCGGTATTACCGTTTCTACGTAGTCTAAAAACGACTCTGGAGTAAATCCTATCAGGGGTTTCTGAAATTCATGGAATGGCTTAAATTTAGCCATATGATTGATTCTCCTCGGTTGGGTATCTTCTGGTAAGGTAAAGAGTGATATGGTCGGTTTGCTCGGTAAAATGGCTGACTCAAAGAATAGTTTTAACTGCCTGGTGTGGTTTTGCTTTGAATATTTCATGTCGATTTATTATATCATTCAATTTCACCATCGCAACCGTTTTACCCTCTTTTTATGGCTAAATTTAAAGAAACTTGCATTCTCGGACAGCCTGTTCATTTATAATTCCCTTCAATTCCTGACTAATTATTTGCCAAATAAGACATGGGGTCACATTTCTCTAAAAGGCCGTAACTCGTGAAACTTGAATTGTGAACCTTAAAAAATAAATATAGTATCGAAAATATGGCTTTAAGCCTTTGTTACTCTGTCTGAATTCTTTGGTAAATTTTTCATGAGATTCCTTGTATCAACGATAATCCGTGAGTTTTCTAAAATAAATTCAGGGGCATAATCAGCATGGTCAGTTGCTATAACAACACAATCATATTTTTTCAGGTTATCAGCTGTTAAAGGGACCGAACTTTTTTCAAGT
>JAUPKS010000113.1 GCA_030837315.1 Planctomycetota bacterium | reverse complement strand
TTGCCTTAAACTCCTCGTTGCCTGACGATGAAGAACAATACCAATGGTTCCTGGGTGAATTAAAGCAGTTTGGCGGCCCCAAGATTGTTTTTGCACACTACCCACCGTATTCTATCGGACATCACGGATGTACGGACATGCTGAATGGCGAATCCAAAGCATCAAGGTTTCGCGATCGCTACACAAAGGTTTTTAACAATACATCTAATAACATAGTGTTAGTTATCAGCGGACACGAACATAATTACCAACGTATCTGCAAGACAGACAAAACTGGTGGTATCCAGTTACCCACATATATCATTTCAGGGGGAGGTGGTGCTGATTTAACGGGCGAGGGGGAATGTAACGTCTCACAAATTCCTTTGGATGGCTTTCACTGCATTGGCCTCATACCAGCCCACCACTTTCTGGATGTCACCGCACATACTGACGATAATAATAATTTGATTTTAAAATGCGAAGCACTAGGACTGCGATACGATCCAACCGGGGAAATACCTGACGACGACAGCTTTGAAAGGCATTTTGTAAAAGATCGACTGGAGTTAATCGACAACTTTACTTTGAATTGGCAAAAACAATGCAATTAAAAAACTTCATATTGTATTTCATCCTTGGTGGCACCCTTGTAAGCTTAGTAACCCTTATGGGTTCACAAGGCAAGGGGCTGCTGGCTGCCTTTGTGGCCACTTTTCCCACCATGACTATCATAACCTTTATTCTAATATACAACAAGGCAGGACAAGCAGCCACAGTACATTATGCAAAAGGACTTCTCTTCATGACTCCCCCGTGGATTATCTACGTTTTATGTCTTATCTTCCTCTTGCCGCGGTGGGGGTTTATGAAGTCACTTATCACTGGTGTGCTTACTTATATGATCCTTGCTGGTATTGTCAGTGTTGTCATGAAACATCTGAAATAATTAAAGGCATATGATAATACATCGTGACTAAGTCCATTTTTTGAAAAAAGGATAAAAAAAATATTTTTCCCTCACATCATCACTTCTTTTTTGCTATAAAATATGCCTAAACGAACTATGTAAATTTATACATCCTTAAACTCGGCTTAACAAAAGTTCATTTCATCAAAAAGTTATCCAATATTTCATAAGTAATGAAGTTATAAAAATTTCTCAGGCCATGTATAGAATTAACAAATACCATTTTAACGAGTTTAAGTGCCAGGCAAGTTTACACAAGTCCAACTATGCCGTTTTAATTAATGTGCCGGATAAAGGGATAAAATACTCACCCGACTTTGACTTTTCTGAAGAATATTACATACTAAAGGAACTCAGCCACCCGCAAATACCCACATCGATCGATTTCGGACAAGGAGAGTTGTTCAGAGACGAAAAATTTTTAATCAAACAAAATTTTATCGTATTACAGCATATTAATGGAGATGACCTTGTGGATTATTTTAATGAAAAGGACGTTAAACATGTTAAAACGATTGAGGAAGTTATAAAATCCTTCATAACCGTTTGTGATCCCTTGCAGCATGTCCATGATAAACATTTCATTCATTGCGATTTAAAACCCGGGCATTTGATCCTTAATCAGAAAACGGGATTAGTGCATATTATCGACTTTGAATTGGCCATTAAAAGAGGCGGAATAATTAAGGGAATTAGCAAAGAACATGCATCACCGGAACAATTACAGATGCTTAACTACCTGAAAGACCTCCCCCGAAAGGTCCATTATGAGGCTATTTCTTCTACCGTTCGGCTGGATGGCAAGACAGATCTTTATTCTTTGGGTCTCATACTATATCAAATAGTAACAAAAAAATTATGGCAGACAGAAAAGGTTTTACCCAGCAAAATAAATAGTCATATATCACAGAAACTGGAAGAAATCGTGAGCGGACTATTAGAAGCAAATCCCGCTCATAGAATTCCATCTGCAGAGGAATTAAAAAAAGCCTTGTGTAGTATTTGAAATTTGTAAATTTTTTGCACTCATAAAATCCATGAAAAACGTCATCTTGTCAGATATACACAGCAATGTGGACGCTTTGCTGGCAGTAATTAAAGAAATAGCCGAAAAGAAAGATCCTATTGACAGGTTATTAATAGCTGGCGATATTGTTGGCTACGGTGCATCGCCAAATGAGTGCTGCGACATGGTACGTTATCTCATCTCCGGTAGAAAAAAGGTTGCTTTAGAAAACATTTATAAAATTATAGCCCAACCCTATTTTGACACTGAACAGCAGAAAACCCTGTTGAGTGCTGTTATGTCATTAGAAAAAAAAGGTGCCGCTATCTGCGGGAATCACGATAGGGAGACGGCCGGCGAACCATCCCTTACGAGCGAAATGAACCCTGTAGCAATGACTGCCGTAGAATGGACCAAAGGAGTACTGACAAAGGAGAATCTTAAATTTTTAAAACGCCTTTCTCTGAGGATGAAATTTAGCAAGGAAGGATTTGAAATTGTACACAGTACACCTTCCTATCCCAAAGGTTACGAATATGCCAGGAATGCAGGCGTGCTAAAGTACGCAACCCTGTGGTTCAATGTCACCTTTGGAGGCCATACACACCGTCCCTCAGCTTATATTTACACCAAGGAAATCAGAACAGTAAATGCCTCAGTCCTGATTCCGGCAGATAATTACGATATGAGACTTATGCTGATTGAAAAGGAATCAACAAACAGGGTAGAATCCTTCGATATCGATACAGGCAAGGGCTGGAAATATTATATCAATGTGGGTTCGGTGGGTCAGCCGAGGGATGGAAATCCGCATGCATGTTATGTCGTGTACGATTCTGCCACAAAACATATCGACTTCAGGCGAGTGCCGTACAATACCGAAGCAGCATCAAAAAAGATATTAGACGCAAAACTGCCAAAAGAATTGGCAGAAAGGGTATTAAAGGGCGTTTAGATTCTCAACAAGGATATTTTGACATTTTTAGCAAAAACTTGTGTAAGAAACGAGAAAGGGAAAGCAAAAAAAATATTTAGAATTTTTCCCATTTCTCTTCCGCTTGTCCGGGTTAGGTATCTTTGCCAAAAACAAACGTCCCGCTCTTTCCGCCCGATTTTTTTATCAGATGAATATCGCTGATTACCATCCCTTTATCTACAGATTTACACATATCGTATATGGTAATTGCACAGATAGTAGCTGCAGTAATCGCCTCCATCTCTACCCCTGTCTTTCCCGTAACCCTTACCTCTGAAAATATAGCAATTTCACTCACAGAATTATTTGTATAATCAATCTTTACACTCGTTATGTTGAGTGGGTGGCACATCGGAATCAGGGCAAAGGTTTGCTTTGCGGCCATAATGCCTGCAACCCTGGACACCTCCAGCACATCTCCTTTCTGTACCTTCTTATCCATAATGAGCTGGAAAGTCTCTGGTTTCATAATAACCTTTGCATGCGCGACGGCAATCCTATCGGTAATTTCTTTATTGCCGACATCCACCATGCGCGATGCGCCCTGTTCGTCAAAATGGGTTAGTTGTGCCATGTATCGAATCTCCGCTTACTTATTTCCCAATTTTATTCATCCACCTACCTGGTGCATCACGACATGACCTTTGCCGGAGTGTACAGATGGTTTCAAATTTGCGGCACGAAGAAACGCATCGGTAAGTTGCTCTTCGGTAGGGTTGTTTCTCAGAATAGCCTTCAGGTCGACTTCTCCGCCAGATAACAGACAAGAGCGAAGTTTCCCATCTGCAGTCAAACGAAGCCGATTGCATGAGTTGCAAAAAGGTTGGCTCACAGC
>JAUPKS010000112.1 GCA_030837315.1 Planctomycetota bacterium | reverse complement strand
TTTGAACCAGTAATCTCTTTTAGGCATTATCATATCTCCAGCCGCATCTGCAATATGACAGCAAACAGAATGTGTACGAATATTAATGATAATAATATTTGCAGCATCAGGATTAACTCTAAGCAACACCGGTTTGCGCCCGCCGCTGGACTCACCTACCATATGTTCTAAAATAATATTGTCTTCCAATAATTTTCCGGTAATATTGGTTAGGGTTGACGGAATTTGTCCGGTAATTTTTGCAATATCCGTTCTAGAAATAGGCCCCATCCTTCTAATTGTCTTCAATATTATTGATTCGTTCATACCCTTCCCCCACATATATATAGTTCAAATCTAACTCGATAGAAACTTTACCTACTTTTGAATAAAGTTTTGTATTAACCTTTCATTTATCATTCGCGATTGTTAGTGTAACTCCTTTTTCGGTACCCCTCTTTCTCCGATGAACAATTCGAGATAAGGGTTCGCTGAGTCGTTACTTCAATAAATTCAAAAAGCTAAATACAAAACTCCTGCCAATTTACTATACAAAATGATATGCTCCCTTAATAGTAGACAGTTAAAATAATAAAACTGTTTCTATGAAGGGAGCATTTTTTCATGCAAGGAAAGATTGCAACAGAAATAAAAGTAAGTTATATCGAAAGGTATCTGAAAGGAAGTATAAGTCTTTCTCAGATATGTTTCGAATTAAGCATTACACATCATTCATTTTATAAATGGCTTTATAAATATCAAACCAATGGAGTTGCTGAAGTAGCTGTCAGCAATAAAAATAGACATTATTCTGAAACGATAAAATTAATGGCTGTTCAAGATTATTTAGCAGGTCTAGGTTCTTACGAAAACTTATGCAAAAAGTATAACATTACTGATTCACGTGTTTTACGCAATTGGATTAAGAAGTATAATGGTCATGAAATAGTTAAATCTGGTACTTCACAAGGAGATAAAACCATGACCAAAGGAAGAGCAACTTCATATGAGGAAAGAATAGAAATTGTTTCGTTTTGCATTTCGAACAATGATAATTACCAGGCTACCATAGAGAAATATCGAGTTTCTTATCAGCAGGTTTATACATGGGTAAAAAAATACAAAGAAAAAGGCTACGAATCACTACTTGATCGACGCGGTAAACGAAAAAGCCCCGAAGAACTAAACGAGACAGAAAAGATTGCCGCTCAATTAAAACTTCTTGAAGCCGAAAACAAGCGTTTAAAAAGGCGCATGACAATGAATCTCAATAGAAGATTGAACAAGCAGTACAATCATAAACGTATCTACAGATTAATGAAAACGATTAATCTGAAGTCTGTAATCCGTAAAAAGAAAAAGAAGTATATGGTAAGTACGCCACAGGTAACTGCTGAAAATGTATTGAACAGAAAATTTCAGGCTGACAAACCAAATCAGAAGTGGCTAACAGATGTTACGGAATTTAAATTAACAAATGGGCAGAAAGCTTATCTGAGTGCCATATTAGATTTGGGCGATAAGAGTATTGTTTCATATGTACTTGGCCATTCCAATAATAATCCGCTTGCTTTTGAAACTTTTGATCGTGCCATAGCTGCAAATCCTAATGCAAAACCACTTTTTCATAGTGATAGAGGCTTTCAAGTGCGACAAGAAGTCGCGTGATATATTGCCGAAAGGCTGCCCCATCCATTCGGGGTAACCCTATTGTGACTAGCGTGAATGGTAACGTTTGGGTTAGAAAGCTCACAAGACAATGTGGAAATCCGAGTAGCCTAAAACTGGGGTAACTGCTAGGGTAAGAAAGCTATGGAGAACATAAAGTGAATCACCGTAGGAATCGTTACGCTGGAGGAAGCGAAATAGGCTGAAACGCTTCGACCAAAATGGTAAGGAGTCAAGCAAAGGCGAACTGTCAAACCAATGCGAATGGATGAAGAACTCCCGGTTTAAAGGTGGCTCCTAAGGCTTTCACAATTATGTATCATGCGGAACTTGGTAAACCCTATATGCTCCTCACGAGAATGGGGTATCTAACCGCAAGGAAAAGAAACGGCATAGAGGGCAGAAGAAAAGGATAAAAAGCAAACGCTACTTTTGTAATGAAAGAAGATAGGGGTTCAAACTTTGCCCTAACTCGAAAGGGTGCTGACTTATCTTAGGGTATTTCTTGGCAGAGAAGGACGGTAAACCTATGAATTTTAGTAACTCAACGACGGATAACACCGAGAGGCTAAAGGACAAACACACACTGGCCGATCAATGGAACTCCATTGACTGGACACAGGTGAAGAAAGCTGTTAATAGGCTACAGACCAGAATTGCCAAGGCAACAGTGAAGGGTGACACGAACAAAGTCAAAAGACTACAATACTTACTAACGCATTCGTTCTATGCCAAAGCCTATGCAGTAGGGAAAGTAACATCAAATAAGGGAAAAAACACTTCAGGGATAGACAAAAAGCGTTGGTCAACTTCAGCATCCAAGATGAAAGCGGTTTTTGCACTTACAGATAAACGCTACAGAGCAAAACCACTCAGACGAGTCTTCATAGAAAAGAAAGGCAAAAACAAGAAAAGACCACTAGGAATTCCTACCATGTACGACAGAGCCATGCAAACACTATATGCGCTGGCACTCGAACCAATAGCTGAAACTACGGGAGACCACATCTCTTTTGGGTTTCGTAAAGGAAGAAGTGCTAAAGATGCCTGTGAACAGATATTCTGTGTGCTGGCAAGAAAATGCTCTCCAACATGGATACTAGAAGGAGACATCAAAGGCTGTTTTGATAACATCAACCATAACTGGCTGCAAGAAAATATTCCCATGGACAAAAGAATCATGAAGCAATTTCTAAAATCAGGGTTCATCTATGAAGGTGACTTATTTCCCACGAACACAGGTTCACCACAGGGCGGAGCTATTTCAAGCCTTTATGCAAACATGACACTGGATGGTCTTGAAAAATTAATCCAAGATAAATATCATCGAAACTCAAAAGGTAAAATAGAAAATCACTATCGGGCAAAGTCCAAAGTAAATCTAGTGCGTTACGCGGACGACTGTGCGCCACGAAGGCAAAGGACTGCATAGCAGTCAAGGTGCCATGCTTAACCGTAGATGAGGGTAGGCCCCTCGAAACCGCTATGCAGGTGGAGGTTTCAAACCACCGTAAGTTGCTGTGGTCAAAAGCCATGGTGGTGAGCGTTACGGAAAAGGCGAAGCTAGACTTCGTCAGGTATGTACCAATGGAGACGAACACAAGTGAACCGCTGATAACGTGTCGAAAGCGTAGGAACGTCATCAAAACTGGGAAGTAGTCGTTAGCCCAGGATAAATCTGGAGGAAACCTGTTTACTGTCCAGATGGTGACCGGCATGAAGGGGGCGTGAACGTGGTACAGGCTACGGTTAGGAACGTGGGAACCTGCTCCTCGATGCTAAGGGAAAACTCCAAGTGGAAGACCCACAAGGACGAAATTACTAATGCGAGGTGCAGGGGCGGAATGACCCGTAGTAGTGATGAAGCTTCGTAATGGAAGTTGAGCGAAGGGGTTGTGTTATCCAGTTTTGAACAAGGGTCAACCGATAAGGGAGGAGCCAATGCACAAAACAAAGCCATATGAGATCTCCAAACACATAGTGCTGGAGGCATTCCAAAGAGTAAAAGCAAACAAGGGAGCACCTGGAATAGATGGCGAAAGTTTGGAAAAGTTCGAGACTGATCTGAAGAAAAATCTTTATAAGATTTGGAATCGA
>JAUPKS010000111.1 GCA_030837315.1 Planctomycetota bacterium | reverse complement strand
TCGTCTCTTAACAATTCATTGCTACAAACAGTACGCCCTTAACAGGGCTTAATTTTTCAAAACACTAAATTGATATAAAATATTTAGTTTTGTCCAGCCAATTTTTGTCCAACAGTAAGCTTTCTAGAGGGGAGAGTAAAAGTAGCTGCCGAAGGCAGCCTAATTAAAAGGAGGGCTTTATCTATTTTTTACCCGGCCTTACCACAGGAGATGGCGTTTTATTGTCTTTTCTCCCAAACACTACACACATGAAAATAAAGCCCAACATACTGGTACAGAATAAAATATATGCAGCGATCAATAACTTCCCGTAGCATCCGCCCATTTCATCCTCCTAAATCACATCCACGTATTTTCTTTGCAACCATCCCCTTCTCACATCGTCACGAACATTTTCTTCCGCGCCTTCTTTCGAATCCGGGATTTGTTTTACACCTACATTTACATACACCCGATACCAATCGTCTTTTTCGTCTTCAATTACACATTCTGCACCATTGTGTATTTCGAACTTAGTCTCATACTCCTCTCCGGGTCCGTATCGTACCTCACACTTTGTGGCAATGATCACTCCGCGATTTACGCCTTGTTCGCTATATATTTTGCTACCCAGAGATACCACTACAACAAACAGTGCGATAGAAAAACCGACCATTACTCTTCTAAGCCATGCGTATTTTCGTATAATTGAAAAGAAAAGAGATATCATCAGCACCACATACAGAGACACCGCCACGATAGATAGCTCGTTCTGGTTTAAGAAAAAAAACCAAAAGAATATTCTCCTGATTACAGGGGGAATTTCCGTTGAGAATTCCCTGTCCTCTGTAAACCCTTTTACCAACCTCAGATTTGCATCGAGGTCTGCACTTCTCGGCATAAACTGTTCCGCTCTTCGATAGTTTACGATCGCTTTTCCTAATTCACCCTGCCGATAATACGTATTTCCCAGATTATAGTAAATTTGGCCGTTTTTGAATCCGCCTGCCAGAATTGTCTCGTATTGTATTGCCGCCTCTTTCAGGTGCTGATCTGCCTCCTGTATTTTTTTTGACGCAATAAACTTTGTTGCCTGCAGATACTTTTCATTTGCATCAGTAAATAATTTTATAGCCGCATCCCGTGATATTCCGTATTTTTGATTTCGAACCTCGGATTTCGGTAAGCCACAATCCGCACCATGCATTCCGCAATGGAAAAAGAGACCTACAAGGAAAAGAAGATTAAATATGCGTAGCTTCATGATAATTGTTTCTCCAGTTTCGTAATGAGTTCCTCCGCAAACTTTAAAGAACGCTCCATCTCATCAGATGACCCGCCATCTTTCGAAAATCGCCGATGATCAAAATCAGTCAAACCGTGAGAAACCTCCCTGATGATATCGTCTCCAACCCCTCGTTGTCTTAATAAGATACTTACGTTTTCCTCCGTGGCGCTTGCAAAAGAAATATTTAATTTATCCGCCAGATAATCGGACATCGCCTTTGAAAGATAAGCATAGAATTCCCTTGGAAGATTCTGATTAAGTGCTAATTGCGCTCCGTTCAACCTCTTTTTCGCTAATGCGCGTGCCCGTCTTTTCCTGGCATATCCGATATCAGACGTCAACCGAACTTTATGCCGGGTTAACAAAAAGGATGCAATGACTAAGACTGCCGGAATAGAAAGGGACGTGATAATGAATGGATTCTTGTAGATACGATTTCCCTGATTTCGTAACGACGATAGATTTACCATAATAGGCAAGATATCCTCTGTTAATATTTGCACTTGTTGCTTTGCAGTCGCCACTTTATCCTGAGAGATTGTCAACTGAATGGGTACTTCCTGTTCTCCCGATTCGACAGCAATGGGAATCGGTTCTTTGGAAATCGTCTTGTATTGCCCTGAATGCGGGTCGAAAAAGCTAAATACTATTGCCGGTGTGGATTTGAGATTTGTCGCCTGCGGCTCGATGACCTTACTAAACACCTTTCGGCCCCGAATTAATTCTTCTCTGTTCGTAATTTGAGTGCTGGATTCTGCTGAATACAGTTTAAATTCGTTTTCATTGCTCATAACCAACACCGGTTCATTAATTGTCTGGATATTTCCTTCACCATATACTGACATGGAAAGCGTGATCGGGTCACCAACCTTTACCTGCTGTGCCTTTGTTGTGACTTCCATGTTATAAGTACCCACAGCCCCCTTAAATTCTTTTGGTTTACCTTCTTCAGGCAATGATTTAACCTTTAGGGTGATTGAACCCGTTACCCTTTCAACGGGATATCTTTTTTGTTCCCTACCAAAGAAGTCATCAAAAAGGCTGTCAGAAGGGGTATTCCTCCGATCTCTCCGCTGTTGAATAATTAAATTACATTTCAATGTAGCGGGCGATATGACAAGTTCCCCCGACATCATCGGGAAAAGCGCCGTGCGTAGCTCTAAGACATTGTATATGATCCCATCACGAATTTCTTCATATTGTCTCTGATCACCAAGCTTTTCTTCCATGAAATTTTTTGTAGCCGGCGCCACATAATCTATGTCACCAACCGGCAATTCTTTTTGAAAATAGAATTTAAAAGACAGTACAACCTGCTCGTATACGTATGCCTCGCTCTTGTCGGTACTCAAATCCACAAAAATGAGTTTTTCAAGGTCTGGAGATTGTGAACCCGATGTACGAGGTGTATCAACCACTTCTACGTTTACCGGTTGAGAAGAATAAACCTTTCCTTTGTATTCCACCGTAGACGGCCCGATAGTAAACTTACCTTTTGCAACAGGCTGCAACACATACGTAAAGCCTTTACTTACAGAAACATCCCCATTGATAATTCTTGTTTGTGCAGAAATACTTGGACCAAACATCAAGGTAAATCCTTCAATGTCAGGAAATAAAGGTGGTGGGGTATCCTGTGTGCCATGAATGGTCAATGTCAATTCTAACCGATCATTTACCGTTAGGACATTTTGATCTACGGTTGCCGTCAAGCGAATATCCTGGGCGAATGTCTTTTCACTGCATACAAAGATTATAACGATCCCAAACCAAAGGGTAAAAAATCTGGAATATTTTCTCATCCTGCTATCAAACCTCGCGAAAAATAACAAATCACCAATCCTTATCAACCGATCTATGTTGCAGACGCTGTGCATCTCTTTTCTTAAGCCGTGTCTCTTTTTCCGCGTCATTCAAGGCTTCAAGAAATCGCTCTGCTTCCTCTTTTGACATGTGCCGCTGACCTTGTGTCTGCGGTTGTTGTTCTACCTGTTGGTCCTTTTGTCTATCTTTGTCAGACTGACTCTGACTCGTATCTTTTTTATTCTCGTTTTTTTCTTGCGTATCCTCTGGCTTAGGTTCTTGTTTGTCACCAGGTGACTCTTGTTTTTCTTTATCTTCACCCTTGTCTTCATTCCGTTGATCTTCCTTTTTGTCTTCACCATCGGGTTTCTGCTGCTGGTCTTTTTGATCCTGACTTTGCTGCTTTTGTTCATTTTCTTTCATCTTTCGTTCAACAAACTCATAGTTATATTTAGCATTGTTCCTCAACGTGCCGAGTTCGCTGCCATCTTTTGATTCCGTTTCATCGATACAATCAACTGTTTTCTTATAACATTCCAATGCCTCTTTCATTTTGCCCTGCCGATAGAGGGTATTGCCCATATTAAAGCTTGATTTTGTTTTCATCCCGAAGTCATCAGATTTTGCTAGCTTTTCAAACAATTGAGCAGCCTCGCCATATTTACTTCTTTTGTATTGAGTATTGGCTATGTTAAAATCTAATTGAGTTGATTGAGGAGTGTTTATCCGTGCATTTACATATTTGTCTAATGCCTCGTCATACTTGCCACTATGGTAAAGCTGATTTCCCTCACGCACCTCATCAGCCAGAGGGTCTATCCATCCCAGAGAGACCCATCCAAGGAGCATCGCCATTAAAATACTTGTCATATATCTGTCACTCATTTTAACGAAACCTCACCGTCGTTACCTTTCTTCTATCCAACAAAAAACTCTCTACGGCGATGAGAACTATTGCAATGAAAAGAGGAATTTGATAACGATTTACGTATCTTTTCACCCTCTGCGTTGCATAGGCAGACCCTTCTATCTTTGCAATACTATCCTTATAAATCTTTTCCAGACCCCATTTTGTGCCGTATCCCGGCGTATAAAGTCCACCCGTCTCCAGGGCAATTTTGTTTAAAGTAATTTCATCTAATCTCGACTTAATAACCTGTCCCTGTCTATCTTTTAAGAATTTATCCTGACCACTTTCATCTTTAATCTTAATATAGGAACCATCCTTTTTCCCAACGCCAACCGTATAAATAACGATACCAAGCCCTTTGGCGTCTACAGCTGCTTTTAACGGGTCATCTTCATGGTTCTCACCATCGCTAATCAGTATAATGGCTTTATGATTTTTGGTATTTGTCTCAAAGGTTGAAATCCCTTTTTGTATTGCCTCCGCAAGAGCAGTACCTCCCAGCGGAATGATGTTCGTATGTATGTCATTTAAAAAGAGACGAAAAGCGC
>JAUPKS010000014.1 GCA_030837315.1 Planctomycetota bacterium | reverse complement strand
TCGATAAACGATATTAAGCAAAGGATCAAAACACAGAAGGAAAACCACTCGACGATCGGTTTTGTTCCTACGATGGGGGCATTACATGAAGGGCATTTAGGCCTGATACGACAGGCAAGGAAAGAAAATGATACCGTGGTGGTAAGTATTTTTGTAAATCCCTTACAATTTGGGAAGAATGAAGATTTTAAGCACTACCCAAGGACGTTTGATAACGACTGTAAACTCATTTCTCAGGAGGGGGTAGATATCGTATTCAAGCCGGACGCATCGGAAATGTATCCGGATGGATTTTGCACATCGGTCATCCTTGAACACCTTGAAGATAAGCTGTGTGGTAAATCGCGTCCTGGACATTTTCGGGGTGTTGCGGTGGTTGTGCTAAAATTACTCAATCTCATAAAACCCGATATTGCCTATTTCGGACAAAAAGACTTCCAGCAAACCGTTGTTATCAAAAGACTGGTTTCCGATTTACATGTCGATGTTACAATAAAGGTACTTCCGACGATAAGGGATCAGGATGGGCTGGCCTTGAGTTCCCGCAATGCATATCTCAGCGAAACAGAAAAGAAAGATGCCCCGTGTTTATACAGGGCACTGACAAAGGCACAGGCTATGGTAAATACCGGTATCAAAAATACAGAAGAAATTGTGCAGGAAATGGAAAAAATTGTTTCTCAGTGCAAGTCAGGCATGATTGATTATATTTCCGTGGTTGATCCTGAAACCCTTGAGTCGGTGCCAAAGGTACGAAGCGGTGATGTTGCTCTTCTGGCAGTCAGGCTTGGTAAGACACGACTCATTGATAATGTAATTCTGATGCTCCTGATGGCTCTGTCCTGGTTTCGTTTATGTTAAGAATTTTATGTGCTTTTCCTGCCACGTTCACGAAACTTGCTCTCCACAAAGATAGAGAGAATTGGAAACCCAGAAATATTTTTTCAATAGACATGGATTTCTGCTTTCGCAGGAATGGAAAAATGGTATGCTGTGCGGAACGAAGAATCACTGTGTCGCAGATAGTAATTACAATTAAAGGAAGATAATAAGATGTCAAAAGAATTTGATTGCCGCTTTTTCGCCTCAGAGAAACCCTGCCGATTCAAACTCGATTGTCCCATTGATGATACGTGTCCAAAATATCAATCAATGGGGACACGGATCTTGATTATTAAATTGGCTGCCATTGGGGATGTGCTGAGGACTACCCCGATCCTGCCTGTTTTAAAGGAGAAATATCCGCAGGCCTATATTACATGGATTACCGATAAATCTTCCTTGTCCGTTTTAGAGGAAAACCCTCACATCGATCGCTTATTGACGGCAAATTACGAAAATAGCTTACGTCTCCACGTGGAGAAATTTGATGTGTTAATCTGTCTGGACAAGGATACGGTTGCTTCCAGTCTTGCATCTTTGGTGCAGGCAGATCAGAAACTGGGGTTTGCCCTTTCGGAAAAAGGGCACCTTTACCCCTTGAACAAAGAGGCTTACTACCTGTTTCGGCTGGGAGTTTCTGATGAACTCAAGTTTCGACAAAATAAGAAAACCTATCAGCAACTCATCTTTGATGCCCTTGGATTAGGAGAAAAGTATGGCGAATATGTTATCAATCTTCGACAGGAGTACACCGCCTATGGTGAGCAGTTGATGAAACAGTGGGGGATTCATAATGGCAGAATGGTGATCGGTTTGAATACGGGTGCCGGGAAAAGGTTTGCGACAAAACGATGGGAAATTGGGGGGTTTGTTGAACTTGCAGATCGTTTGTCAACAGACCTGAAGGCACATGTGGTGCTCCTGGGTGGACCTGAAGAAATTGAAAGGAATAAAGAGATTGCCTCCCGGACAAAGGCGCAAGTAATAGACAGTGGGTGCCATCACAGTCTGAAGGAATTTATGGGATTAATAAACCAATGCCATCTGGTTGTTACGGGTGACACCCTTGCCCTGCACCTTGCCATTGCTTTGAAAAAAAGGGTTGTTACCTTTTTTGGTTCCACGTGTCATCAGGAAATTGATCTGTATGGCAGGGGTAAAAAGTTAGTAGCCGATGTGCATTGCGCCCCGTGTTATCGGGGAAATTGCGATACGATGATTTGTATGAAAAACATAAGCGCCAATGATGTGTTTCATGCTTGCAAAGAGGTATTGAATAAAACCAGCTTCCTCTAAATAGAGTTCTCACTCCGTTGCTGAATCAAGTTCAGCATAAGCATATCATCTCGCGATGATACCAGGTCTTTCTGCAATGGCGGAAGAAATTTTTCTCTGTATGGATTATTTCAATATAAGGGTGGCCTGTTGAGCCATTTCTATAACCTTAGATGGGAAGATGCCTAATTGGAGTGTGCCAATCACAGAAATGACAATGGCAGCAACAATAAAAGGGGAAAGGGTGAGGGGGGTAAATTCTCTGGCAGGCTCCTTCATGTACATAATTACCGTAATTCTCAGATAGTAGTACACAGAAATGACGCTGTTTATCACACCAATAATTGCCAGTACGACATAACCTGATTTAATGGCGGCGCTAAAGATATAAAATTTTCCCACAAAACCTGCCATGGGTGGAACGCCTGCCATGGAAAACATAAAGATCGTCATTGCTATGGCTAGAAGCGGATGCTTAAAACCCAACCCTGCATAGTCATTGATTTGTATGAATTCATCATTTTTATGGCTTAACACGATGACAATGGCGAATGCCCCGACATTCATAAAGATGTACGCCAGGAGATAGAATAATGTGCCCGATATACCCATGCTATTTGCTGAAACCAGGGCAATAAGGAGATAGCCGGCATGAGCGATACTGGAATATGCCAACATGCGCTTAATGTTCGTCTGGGCGATAGCCACGACGTTGCCCAGGGTCATTGTCAATACGGCAAGGATGAATATAATCTTTTGCCATTCGTAATGGGTTGATCCAAAAGCAGTCATAAAGATACGTAAGAAGGCTGCAAACCCCGCAGCCTTTGGCCCTACCGACATAAAGGCCGTTATTGCAGTGGGTGCACCTTCGTAGACATCAGGTACCCATGCGTGGAATGGCACAGAAGCAACCTTGAATCCGAGTCCAATGATTATGAGCCCCATTCCCATGAGTAACAAGGGATCCGAGATGCCTCCCTTACTTGCAATAAAACTGGCGATTTGGTTGAGGTTTATCGTACCCGTTGAACCGTAAATAACGGCGATACCATACAGCAAAAAGCCCGTGGCAAATGCACCAAGTAAGAAATATTTTAAGGACGCCTCGTTTGAAATGAGTTTTGAGCGTTTGAATCCCGTTAGGATGTAAATACTGATGGACATGACTTCCAGGCCGACATAAATGTTTAACAAATCGGCACCGGATGCCATAAGCATCATCCCTATCGTTGAAAACATGAGGAGTGCATAATATTCGCCGTGATTGATTTCCTCACGTTTGATGTAGCTGTGTGAGATCAGGATCGTGAGCCCTGTACAGAGGAGAAAGATAAAGTTAAAAAATATGGAATAATTATCAATGGTAAAAGTTTCATGAAAAGAGAAAAGCGCTGTTCCGGTAGAATTTCTGACCGAGATTCCTGCGATAACGATCCCTATGAGTGATACATAGGCAAGGAGGTTCTTCTCCCCAAATTTTCTGGAAGACAAGACATCAATTAAGAGTACGATCATGCCGAATCCTGCCAGGATCAGGATTGGCAAGATGCTCAGGATATTAAAAGTCATTATCGAAACATTTGTCATATATGAAAACCTTTTACCACTCTGTTTTGGCCTCGGGAACTATGTCAATTTTAGGGGTAACATTTTGCTGTAATTGCTCAAATTCATTTTGCTTTTGAAGGGTGGATACGATATTCGCCTTTTCTCCTACCTGTTTTAAGAGGTGATTTACTGAGGCATCCATCTTTCTCAGGAACGAGTTGGGATAGATGCCTATCCAGAAGATAAGCAGTATAATGGGGATCAGGATTGCAAATTCCCGTTTATTGATATCTTGTAATGTCTTATTTTCTTCATGGGTTATTTCATGAAACATGACCCTCTGAAACATCCAGAGCATGTACACGGCCGCAAGGATAATGCCTGATGTTGCAATGGATGCATACAGAATGCGTGACTTAAATGTACCCACGAGAATAAGAAATTCCCCTACAAAGCCGTTTAATCCGGGTAGTCCAATTGAGGATAGGGTAACGATCATAAAGAAGGTTGCAAAAACCGGCATCTGTTTGGTTAAGCCTCCAAAGTCTGCAATCATACGCGTATGCCTTCTTTCATAGAGCATTCCAACTACCAGGAAGAGCGCCCCTGTACTGAGACCATGATTAATCATTTGGGCAATACCACCCTCGATACCTTGAATATTGAAGGCAAAGATACCCAGCATGACAAAGCCTAAATGGCTCACGCTTGAATAGGCAACGAGTTTTTTTAGATCATCCTGCACCATGGAGACTAATGCTCCATAAATAATACCAACAATTGCCATCCAGGAAATCACAGGGATGAAGGCATGGCTTGCCTCAGGGAACAAGGGGAGACAGAACCGCACAAATCCGTATGTCCCCATTTTCAAAAGAACGCCGGCCAGTATCACGCTTCCTGCTGTCGGCGCTTCTACGTGGGCATCCGGCAGCCATGTGTGAAAGGGGAACATGGGCACCTTGATGGCAAATGCAAATGCAAATGCCAGGAATAGCCAGAATTGAACGGCAAAAGACAGATCGAGCCGGTAAAATTCCAAGAGATTAAAGGTATATTCCCCCGTTGCCCTGTGATTGAGAAAATACAAGGCGATAATGGCCAAGAGCATGAACACGCTGCCCGCCATTGTATAAATGAAGAATTTTACCGCTGCGTAAATCCTCCGTGGCCCACCCCAGATGCCGATGAGAAGATACATTGGTATCAGCATGAGTTCCCAGAATACATAAAACAAAAAGAGATCCAATGATATAAATACGCCAATCATGCCTGTTTCAAGCACGAGCATGGCAATCATGTATTCTTTTACGTTCCTGGTAATATGCCAGGAGGCAAGAATGGAAATAGGCGTAATAAAGGTTGTTAAAAGTATGAGAAAAAGGCTTATTCCGTCTATTCCGACGTGGTAATGGATTCCAAAGGAAGGTATCCACTGCAATTTTTCGACAAACTGCATCTCATAGGTATGCGCATCAAAGGTAACGTATAATGGCAGGGAAATAAAAAATACCACAATGGAAACCAGTAGAGTTGTCACTCTGATGAGTTCACTTCTTCTTGAATCCATCGAAAGGATAAAGAATACCCCTATGATGGGAAGAAAGGTGATTAATGTAAGAATAGGCATAGAGATTCGGTTATTTCAAAATTACAGCTATGGATAAATTATGAATATCATGGCTAAACACATTTCACTTGCCGAATACGGCAAATACTAGAATAAAGATGCAACCAAGCACAATATAAAAGGCATAATTGCGTATATATCCTGTTTGTAAGAGACGCAGGACATTCCCGAACCCTCTGACAAGACGGGCGATGCCGTTTACCGAACCGTCGATCATCTTGACATCCACCACCTTCCATAATATTTGGCCCGAGATTTTTTTTGTCGGATT
>JAUPKS010000110.1 GCA_030837315.1 Planctomycetota bacterium | reverse complement strand
CGCTTAATAATTATAGCGGCATCAGCGCTGCTTTTGATAGCGGGCATTTACACGGCTTCAAAAATGGAGGTTGATGTATTTCCTGATCTTACTGCCCCAACGGTAGTAGTGTTAACCGAAGCTCATGGAATGGCACCGGAAGAAGTCGAAAAATTAGTAACCTTTCAGATTGAAACTGCGGTCAATGGCGCCACCAATGTGCGCCGGGTACGATCATCATCTGCCGCAGGCATATCCATTGTCTGGATAGAATTTGAGTGGGGAACGGATATTTTTAAGGCACGGCAAATAGTCAGCGAAAAACTAACCACCATTGCCGAAAAGCTGCCGCTGGGGGTTGGAAATCCTATGCTTGCGCCTCAATCGTCCATCATGGGGGAAATCATGCTCATTGGTTTATCATCAGATAGCACGTCCCCAATGGATTTAAGAACCATTGCTGACTGGAATATCCGGCCAAGGTTATTAGCGACAGGAGGAGTATCACAGGTAATGGTCATTGGCGGAGAATTCAAGCAATACCAGATACTTGCATCACCGCAAAAAATGAAATATTACAACATTTCTTTAAACGAATTACTGAAAGCAAGCAAAGAAAGCAATCTGAATGCCTCAGGTGGTTTTATGAACGAATTTGGTAATGAATACATTATCAGAGGTGTTGGACGAACAAACAACGTAGAAGAGATAGGCAATGCTGTAATTAAGGTTGTCAATAATGTCCCGATAAAAATAGAGGATGTTGCAGAGGTTAAAATAGGCGGGGCAATCCCTAAAATCGGTGATGGCTCACTGAAAGCAAGTCCGGCAGTTATTATGACCATAGCAAAACAACCAGGCACCAACACCCTGGAACTTACGGAAAAAATTGATACTGCTATTGCAGAGATTGCCAAAACCTTGCCTTCTGACATCAAAATTAACACCAAAATATTCCGTCAGGCAGATTTTATTCAGGCCTCTATAAGCAATATCAAAGAAGCGCTTATGGAGGGTTCTCTCTGTGTCGTTATCATTATGTTCCTGTTCTTGATGAACTTCCGAACCACCGTTATTTCCCTTATTGCTATTCCCCTTTCACTTATCGTTTCCATTATTACCCTTAAATTTTTGGGGTTAACCATCAATACCATGTCTCTCGGCGGGATGTCAATAGCTATTGGCGAGGTGGTAGATGATGCCATTATTGATGTGGAAAACGTCTTTAAGCGTCTCAAGGAAAATGCACAAAAAAGTATTGAAAGTAGAAAAAGCTCACTTGTTATAGTTTACGACGCTTCAAAAGAGATGCGGGCTTCAATTCTTAATGCGACCCTTATCATCATCGTTGCTTTTATCCCCCTGTTTTTCCTTGGTGGAATGGAGGGTAGATTGTTGCAGCCCCTGGGTATCTCCTTTATAGTTTCTCTGTTTGCATCTCTCCTTGTTGCGCTAACACTTACCCCTGTGCTTTGCAGTTTTATGCTTACCAGCGACAAAATGCTTTTAAAACAAGCAAAAGGCAGTTGGACGGAAAGAGGGCTTCACCGATATTATAATTCCGCATTGAAAAAAGTAATGAAAATTAAAAAAACAGTACTTGGGATATCCCTCGTGCTGTTCATGGTGGCGATTTTTCTCATGTTTGGTTTGGGCCGAAGTTTCTTGCCCGAATTTAACGAGGGCACTTTAACGATAAGTGCTGTCAGTATGCCGGGCATATCACTCGAAGAATCAAATAAAATTGGAAACAGGATTGAAAATATCCTGCTGTCGGTGCCCGAAATCTCAATTACTTCACGCAGAACAGGAAGAGCCGAATTAGACGAACATGCGCAGGGTGTAAATGCCGCTGAAATTGATGCTCCCTTTGTTTTGACAGGAAGAAGCAAGAAAGAATTCATGAAGGACGTTCGGGAAAAATTAAGCGCAGTTTCTGAAGCGAACATCACCATCGGGCAGCCCATAGGACACCGTATTGACCACATGCTCTCAGGCACAAGAGCCAACATTGCCATTAAGCTTTTCGGGACGGACTTATCTAAAATGTTTTCTCTTGCCAATCAAATACAACGCAACATTGAAGGCATAGAAGGGCTTGTGGATATTAGTGTGGAGCAGCAAATTGAAATTCCTCAAGTACAAATAAAAGCAAAACGGAATATGCTGGCCAAATACGGTATTTCAATAGGTCAATTTACCGAATTTATTGATGTCGCCTTTGCGGGCGAAAAAGTATCCCAGGTTTTTGAGAGCAACAAAAGTTTTGATTTGGTATTGCGATTTAATGATGAAAACAGGGGCAAAATAGAAAATATCCGCAACGTTTTAATTGATACCAATATCGATCCAAACCAACAATCCAAAATTCATAATTTAAAATTCAAAATCCCTTTACATTATGTAGCTGATATTGCTTCGACAACAGGCCCCAACACCATTAATCGGGAGAATGTACAGCGGAAAATTGTGGTTTCAGCCAATGTAGCCGGGCGTGATTTAAAAAGTGTAGTAAACCAAATCAAAGAAAAAATACATGATACTATTCAGTTGCCGGAAAACTACCACATTCAATACGGAGGACAATTTGAAAGCGAAGCAAAGGCATCGAAAATATTATTCTTTACCTCTTTGATGTCTTTATTCGTCATATTCCTTCTGCTTTATCAGGAATTTAAAAATATCAAGCTTGCAGGAATTGTTTTTCTCAATTTGCCTCTGGCGCTGATAGGTGGTGTCTTAAGCATTTGGTTTACCGGTGGAATCATAAGTATTCCCTCGATCATTGGATTTATTTCACTGTTTGGAATAGCAACACGTAATGGAGTCTTATTGGTTTCGCACTATCAGGCATTGCAAAGTCAAGGTGTTGCTTTGTATGAAACTGTTATGAAAGGCTCTATAGACAGGCTAAATCCGATTTTGATGACTGCTTTAACTACGTACCTGGCATTGATTCCCTTAATAATAACAGGTGACTTGCCTGGAAATGAAATACAAAGCCCAATGGCAATCGTGATATTAGGAGGATTACTCAGTTCTACTCTCTTAAATATATTTATTGTTCCTATTGTTTACTACATTTCAAATGTCAAAAAAAGAAAAATGTGAATCTCCATAATTAAGTATGGTGTCCCCAGAATTAAATATTTATTGCAATTAACCCCTTATTATCTTATAAATGGTAAGATTGAAAGGAGGTTAAATATGCCATCTACGAGGATATTACGTAAAGCAAAACTGACAGTAACAATCAGTGGTGATGTGGTTAATGAAATAGACGAAATTGCAAAAGAAAAAGGGACCCCAAGGAGTCAGGTTATGGAAGAAATGTTACGTGATTGGCTGCTGAAATCCAAAAAGAAAATGATAGAAAAAGATATAGAGGCTTATTATCTATCTCTCACAGAAAAAGAGAATAAAGAAGACAAAGAATGGACTGAGATAGTGGCAGAAAGTGCAAAAAGGACATGGGATGACTGATTATCCAAAAAGAGGAGAGATATACTTAGTTAATCT
>JAUPKS010000109.1 GCA_030837315.1 Planctomycetota bacterium | reverse complement strand
ATACCCATACCAAATGCAATCGTTGCCACGATAATCTCGACGTCATCACGAATGAACCGCTCCTGGTTCTCCGTTCTGGCTTCAGCCGTCAGGCCTGCATGGTATGGCAATGCCCGGTATCCGGACGCGTGCAGGCTCGATGCAAGGCTTTCCACGGTTTTACGGCTTTGGCAATAGATAATCCCTGAATCTTTCTTTCGGCTTTCCAGATATTGGAGTATTTGATGGTATGGATCGTTCTTGGATTTAATCTGGTAATACAAGTTTTTCCGATTAAAACTCGCCTTGAAGACCTTACAATCTGAAAAATCCAACTGTGTAATAATATCTTCCTGAACAACAGGGGTGGCGGTGGCCGTTAAGGCCATAATGGGTACTTTCGGGAATTTCTCTTTTAACAGCCTTAACTGGCGGTATTCAGGCCTGAAATCGTGCCCCCATTCGGAGATGCAATGCGATTCGTCAATGGCAAGCAGAGATACCTTTAATCCTTGTAAAAATTGTAAAAACTCAGGCATAACCAGCCGTTCAGGTGCAATATACAGTATCTTTATTTCCTTGCCTGACAGACGCTGTCTTCTGACATTAATTTCGCCATAACCCAACGAACTGTTAATAAACGTTGCTGGAATGCCATTAGCCAGCAATCCATCCACCTGGTCCTTCATTAAGGCTATTAAAGGGGAGATAACAATTGTAATACCGTCGAAGAGGAGTGCAGGCAGTTGATAACACAAAGACTTGCCACCGCCTGTAGGCATAAGGACAAAGACATCCCTTTGTCCCAGTACCTCCTTGATAATATCCTCCTGAAGCGGATAAAAACTTGTGTAGCCAAAATATTTTTGCAGTATTGTATACATGGTATTTCAGGAATGATACTGGTTTTTATTTCCCGAATCAATCGGAAATAAGAGAAACCATTTTGACATTCAAAGATTCTATGATAAACTTCTAACGATATGATTAAAACAAAAGAAGAAAGATACAATATTCCTGAAGACATGGTTATTATCCCTGAATGCCCATTTCTGATGGGGAGTGCAAAACAGGACATCGACAGATTATTAGAACTTGACCGAAACATTGAAGTCGAACATCTGGAAAATGAGATTCCACAAAGGGAGGTTTATTTAAGCGCCTACCTCATTGACAAATACCCTGTTACCAACGTCCAGTACAAGCAATTCATCGAGTCGGGTGGTTATACGCAAAGAGTCATTTGGTCTGATGCGGGATGGCAACAGATCATACAGTCAAATCCATTGGAAGGTAACGATCTCGATGGCGTTTTTCACGGTGAGCCAGATTCCCCGGTTGTAAACATCTCGTGGTATGAGGCAGAGGCATTTGCTGCATGGGCAGGAAAGAGGCTGCCTACAGAGGCAGAATGGGAAAAAGCAGCCCGTGGTACCGATGGCAGGATATACCCGTGGGGCAATGAGTTTGATAAAACGAGGTTAAACTGCGCTGAGGCCAAGATTGAAAAGCCCACACCTGTTATGAAATACCCACGAGGTCAAAGTGTTTACGGATGTTTTGATATGGCCGGAAATGTGTGGGAATGGACGGCCGATTGGTACGACAGTCAGTATTATCGCCATGCCCCGAACAAAAATCCACATGGACCAACAATGGCGGAAGAAAACCCCTATTTTGGGCGGCCGGAAGAGGTGGGTATTTCTATTTATGAATTAAAACCCTCTGCAGCAGGCAAGGCGCTGAGTGCCTGCAAGGTATTGCGGGGCGGTTCATGGAACGGGTCAGGTGTTGTCCACATCCGTTGCGCAAACCGGGATTACGATGAGCCTGCTTACAAAAACGACACTATTGGTTTCCGCTGTGCGAAATCTCTGGGCTAAGGGCTATTACTGAAATGTACACACGTATGCTGGCATGACGAGGGTCTGTCTGCGTGGATTTTATACCAAGTCATCCTTCGGCAGGTTTGATGCGGTGCTTAAAACGTTCTAACCTAATATCTTTATTCTTCGCAGGAATTAATAAGTCTAAAAGGAGACGACATGAACATTCTTGTTTCGGGGTCATTGGCCTATGACAGGATTATGGATTTTCCGGGAAAGTTTTCTGACCATATACTTCCCGATAAGATACATATGCTTAATGTATGCTTTATGATAAATGACATAATGGAGAATTTTGGAGGCACTGCCGGCAATATTGCCTATGCCATTGCATTGCTGGGAGAAAGTCCAGCCATCATTGCTACGGCAGGACGTGATTTTGAACCTTACAGAAATTGGTTAACACAGCGCAACATTTCCACAAAACATATTAAAGTTATACAGGACGAATTAACTGCGGGTGCATATATAACCACTGACCAGTCGGACAATCAGATAACCGCATTTAATCCTGGTGCAATGAAATTTAGTTCGGACTTTGATTTCGATTCTGTTGCGCGTGAGAAGACGCTTGCCATCGTTGCGCCAGGGAATTTGGGCGATATGGTTAATTTTTCCACTATATACAAAAAGAAGGGGATCGATTATATTTTTGATCCGGGACAATCCCTTCCTTCGTGGACAAAAGAGCTGTTGACGGAGATGATACACGGGTCAAAGATATTTATCTGCAATGATTATGAACTGCAATTAACCCAGGAAAAAACCTCCATGACAGTTGAGGAGATACTGGAAAAGACAGAGACACTCATCATAACAAAAGGGGAATTCGGTTCCGTGGTCATGCAGAAGGACAATAACAAGATAAGAAGCAGTAATATACCTGTTGCCAAAGCGCAACAGGTGAATGACCCTACCGGAGCAGGTGATGCTTACCGGGCAGGGTTGATTAAAGGGCTTGTAGCATCAAAAAAAGATATTGTACACGCCGCAAAAATGGGGGCGGTTTGTGCTGCTTATTGTGTTGAAGTATACGGCCCCCAGAATTTTCATTTTACTCCTGAATTATTTAATAAGCGCTTTTCATCCATTTTTGGAGAAAAAGCTTTTTAAAATGCAATGCAGGTGTGCAGGATGAACTGAAAGATTCTTTTTTACTGCAAGAGTTTTCTCACTTTTTCCGGCATAGGGGCAGGCTTCCGGCTTGCATTGAGACATGCCAGTTTTGAAATGCCCTCTGCAATGAGGGTGCTATCACTCTCACGGATTACCTTGTGGCTAAATTCCACGGTAGCATGTTTCAATTCAGAAACCCAGGTCTGTATAATGAGAACGTTATCATAATGGGCAGGTGAGCGAAATCTGCATCGTGCTTCGGTAACGGGGAAGTAGATGTGCTCCTTTTCCAATTCTGAGTAGGGCAACCCAAGATTCCTCAAATATTCTGTCCGGCCCATTTCAAAATAAACAAAGAAATTACCATAATAGACAATACCCATCTGATCTGTCTCCTGGTAACGGACGCGTGTTTTAATTTCATGAATTTTCTTCTGTAAACAGGTTTTATCTTCCATATCTTTTGTTACCGATTCTTGTTGTGGTAAAAATGTGCCCGCTATGCTGATCTGCTAGTCTGTTGCGGGCTTGCCGTCCTGCAGAAAACTCTTGAAATACCTGAAGTAGTCTCCTTCCGTGGTGAGAATGAGATACGTCTGTTTAGTAAAAGTTGATTCATAGGTTTCCAGGGTTTTTGTAAAGGAATAAAATTCAGGAGCTTTTTCATATACCTCAGCATAGATCTTTATCGCTTCTGCATCAGCCTGTCCCTTGGTTTCTTCTGCTGTCCGATATCCTTCTGATTCTATGCGTTCCAATTCTTTTTTCATAGAACCCAGGATTTCTGCCTCTTCTT
>JAUPKS010000108.1 GCA_030837315.1 Planctomycetota bacterium | reverse complement strand
TGAAACCGGTATCGCAACCATCCCAGTTGCGTCATGGGAGAACAAACAATAGAGCAGGAAACTGTCGTAAGGGTTTATATTTGGCCTATCTGTTCCTTTCGTTTGGCAGTGACGCATGAGTCTACTCATGCTTTATTTCCAACGACCCCTCATCAAACCGTACGTTCAGTTTTTCCTAATACGGCTTTTCAATTATCTTCTTCAACAGGCTTTCGCAGTCTCCTGCCCGATCCTCTGGTATAGTTTCCTCAAAAATTCCTGAACCTTCTTCGGGTTTTCAACCATGTCGCAATCCCTTCATTCCTTCCCTCCTTCGGAAACGATTACGAGAAACACGAAAAAGGTGTAAAAATCTTTTGAGGATCATTGAAACAATTGAAGCAAATTTGTGAACTTATAACCACCCCTCTTTCCCCTCCTTCGTAACTAATCATGTTCCACATTTCTAACCGGACACGAGGGGGATTAGCAGACAATCCGATGGCAAATCAGTTTTTTTTATAAAATTTATGTTACTTTGGATTTCTCATTTTAAAAAAAATAGATTGTGTTTCAATTTACTCAAATGGCTTATTATAAAACCTCAATATTACCATTCACTTACAACAACCCCTCGTATCCAGTAATAAATGTGGGTAAAGATAAGCCTCTCAAGAGGGGAAAATAAAAGTCCCCTCTTGGGAGGGGATTTAGGGGTGGGTAATACGGGAAGGGAAACAGTGGTGCGTACGAATGAGGATCACGAATTATGAAGACGCTTCTGTTTTTTGAATCGGCAGCGCAATCTGTACCGCAGAGTACGGCATGGTATCTTGCCGATCTTGGAGAGTATCTTGGTAAGCAGGAACTTTATGCACGGCAGGCGCCGCAGAAGTTAAAAGCGCTGAAAGAACATGCCATCATCGAGAGCGCGGTGTCTTCCAACAGGATTGAAGGCGTCACTATTGACCCTGCGAGGGTAAAGGAAGTGGTATTCGGCAGGGCGCATTTACGGGACAGGGAAGAAGAAGAGGTGCGCGGTTATCGTAACGCGCTTGAACTGCTCCATACGAAGTCCAGTTCCCTTGCAGTGTCGGAAGACACCATTCGCAAACTTCACCGTTTGGTGCGGGGCGGAATAGGCGATGCAGGGGAGTATAAAAGCAGAGAAAGCGACATCATAGAACGGTACCCTGACGGGAGGGTGCGGATTCGCTTTAAAACGGTGACTGCGAACGCAACCCCGCGATATATGAAGTTATTGGTAAAGGCGTGGCAGGATTGCATTAAAGAACGCTGGACGCATCCATTAATTGCGATGGCGGCGTTCAATCTGGATTTTCTATGTGTGCATCCATTCCGCGACGGCAACGGAAGGGTGTCCCGTTTGCTTATGCTTTTGCAGTGTTATCACCTTGGCTATGAGGTAGGCCGGTATATTAGTCTTGAGCGCATTATTGAAGAAAATAAACAACGATATTATGAAACCCTTGCGGAAAGTTCCAAAGGCTGGCATGAGGGCAAACATGCTCCATGGCCGTATTTGAATTTTGTGCTCTCCATTCTTAAAACGGCATATAAGGAGTTCGAAGAGAGAGCCGGTTCCATAGGAAGTCCGCGGGGTTCTAAAACAGAGATGGTGCATCACGCTGTTCATGCCATTGACAGGGACTTTACGGTTGCGGATATAGAGAAGAAATGTCCTGCTGTCAGCCGTGATATGATACGAACGGTGCTTAAAGCTATGCGGAAAGATGGCGTGGTTGAATGTATCGGGCGAGGCCCGGGCGCATTATGGAAGAAAAAGGGTAATACCTCTAAAAGAGGGTAATAATGAGGGTAATGACTAAATGAACCGGATAGCTCAATCAATTAAAAATCGCTTAAACCTTCGTCCGCCGCAGGCAGACAGCCTGAATATATTGGCAGAGCTGACGGACAAACTAACGTTAAAGAAACACACACCCAACCCCCTCTCGAGAGGGGAGCATAAAAGTCCCCTCTTGGGAGGGGATTTAGGGGTGGGTTCTTTTCTTCAACAAGAACTTGAAAAGGTAAAAACCAGTTACCCAACCTGTGCTGATTTTGAAAGAAACTTCCCTTCTCTCTGTTTTGCTTTGGCTACGGGTGTTGGAAAGACACGGTTAATGGGGGCATTTATTGCTTATTTATATCTTTCAAAGGGAATAAAGCACTATTTTGTATTGGCGCCGAATATTACCATTTATAATAAGCTCATTGAGGATTTTTCCAATCCGAATTGCCCGAAATACGTATTTCAGTGCATCGGAGAGTTTGTTCATAACCAGCCTCGTATTATTACTGGTGATAATTATAAAGAAATCCGTCAGACAAAAAAAGATTTCGTATCTGACATTCATATCAATATCTTTAATATTTCCAAAATAAATGCCGAAACGAAAGGCGGCAAACTTCCACGCGTAAAAAGGCTTTCAGAATACCTGGGAAATTCTTATTTCAATTACCTTTCAAACCTTGATGATCTGGTTTTGTTGATGGATGAATCACATCACTACCGTGCAGACAGAGGAATGCAGGTTATTAACGAATTAAACCCAATTTTAGGATTAGAACTTACCGCAACACCCCAAATAGAACGAAGCGGAGGGGCTATTAAGTTTAAAAATGTCGTGTTTGAATATTCGTTAGCTAAGGCTATTCAAGACGGTTTTGTAAAGGAACCGGCAGTGGCTACCCGTAAAGACTTTGACCCTTCCCAATATTCCACTGATGAACTGGACAGGATAAAACTGGAAGACGGCATTCGTATTCACGAAGACACGAAAGTGGCTTTGGACATTTATGCACGAGATAATAAAGTAAAACCTGTAAAGCCTTTTGTGCTGGTTGTCGCCCAGGATACAACCCATGCCGGCAAATTAAAGCAGTTGATCATTTCAAACGCATTTTTTGAAGGTAATTATACCGATAAGGTAATGGAGATACACTCAAACCAATCAGGGGAAGAAAAAGAAGAAAATATTGAAAAGCTCATTTCATTAGAAAACCCTGATAACAAAATAGAAATAGTAATTCATGTGAATATGCTGAAAGAAGGCTGGGACGTAACTAATCTCTATACGATTATTCCCTTAAGAACGGCTACGTCCATGACTTTGAGAGAACAGACTATCGGCAGAGGTTTGCGCTTGCCCTATGGCAAAAGAACGTGTGTTGATAAAGTGGACAAACTTATCATAGTAGCTCATGATAAATTTCAGGAAATAATTGACGCGGCCAATCAACCCGATTCTATTATCAAAAGGCAAAATATTATAGAAATTGATCCACAGGAAATTATTGGGCAAAAAGAGGTAATTACCTCCACTTCAAACGTTGAACAAAAAATCGATGAAGAGCAGCTGTAGAAAGAATAAAACAAAAGATTTGCAGTACCCCGCAGAAAAATTTATTTGCCGCAGAAATGATAAAAGAAGTTGAGGCCGTTTATGAAACGGTGGTACATGATTTTGTGCAGAATATTATAGAAATTCCTAGAATTACTATTCAGCAAAGCAATGAAGTACGGTCAGGATTCAAGGATTTTGGCCTTGATACCAGGAATCTGAATTACCAACCGGTATCGGAAGAAATTTTAGTAAAAAAGCTTCGTGAACAGGAAAACAGTGTTGATATTATAAGCGGGAAGGGCCGGGGTATACATGACAGTCCAGAAAATATGATTGTTAATGAACTCATGAATTACCCTGAAATAGATTATGACGAACAGTCTGAGTTGCTTTTTAGATTAACTGGTCAGGCAATTGAGAAATTCAGGACATATCTTGACGACGATAAACTGATGAATGTTGTGCAATTTCACAAAAAAGAGATTGGGAGTTATATTTATTCCCAGATGAGGCAACATTTTTACTTTGAAGCGCCAAGCTATGAAAAGCCAATCGTAAAGCCTTTTACAAGAATAGAAGAACATAATTTTTCAAAATATACGAAAGACTGCATTCATCATTTTACCGGGACAATCACTCCAACCAATGCCATTCCAAATAAGGTATTTCGTGGTTTCAAAAAGGCATGCCATAATCTGTATAAATTTGATTCTAAGACAGAAAAGGATTTTGCGGTAATTTTAGAGCAGGACAGGGCAGTTCTTAAGTGGCTCAGACCTGCATCTAACCAATTCCAGATATACTGGCGACACAATTCAAGGCAATATAACCCTGATTTTGTCGTGGAAACGAAAGATGCTATTTATCTTATAGAAACAAAGAAAGAGATGGATATAGAATCGGCAGATGTTCAGGAAAAAGCCCAGGCAGCTTTAGCATATTGTAAGCATGCTACTGATTTTACCGTTCCTAATGGAGGGAAATCCT
>JAUPKS010000107.1 GCA_030837315.1 Planctomycetota bacterium | reverse complement strand
TTTTCCTTGGTGAGACCTGCCGAATCTCCCTGGATTGTGGCCTTTCTTGCGGTGCTTGTGTCCTTTTTTAGTGCGAGTCAGGATATTGTCGTTGATGCTTACCGACGCGAGCTTTTAAGGGATGAAGAATTGGGTCTTGGTTCTTCTCTGTCCGTTAACGGCTATCGCATGGGGATGCTCTTTTCAGGGGCGTTTGCCCTATTTTTAGCCGACCGCATTCCATGGAATTACGTTTATCTGTTGCTCGCAGCCTCCCTCCTCATAGGTATTATCACAACATGCCTGGCGCCAGGCGCTGAAGGACAGGCGGCTCCTCCAAAATCCCTTCGCGAAGCGGTTCTAGAGCCTTTTGTTGATTATTTCAAGAGGATGGGGGCATTTGAAATATTGGCCTTTATCCTCCTTTATAAAATTGGCGATGTCATGGCGAACAGCATGACAACCCCTTTCATTTTAAAGATGGGATTTACCAAAACGGAATTGGCTGCCGTTGTAAAGACCTTTGGGATATTTGCCACGATTGCAGGTGGCCTCGTAGGTGGTATTCTCTTAATAAGACTTGGGCTTTGCAAAGGTCTTTGGATCTTTGGAATCCTTCAGGCAGTATCGACCCTTTCTTTTTCTGCGCTTGCCTCCGTGGGGGCATATCATTCTGTACTGGCAGCCACGGTTACCTTTGAAAACTTAACCAGCGGTATGGGAACCGCCGCCTTTACGGCGTTTATGGCGAGCCTCTGCAATAAGAGGTTTACCGCCACGCAGTATGCGCTTTTGAGCAGCCTCATGGGCATTCCACGGGTGATTGTTGCTTCACCCACCGGGTTTTTGGCTGAAAGAATAGGATGGATTCATTTTTTCATTTTTTGCACTTTAGCTGCTATTCCAGGACTCGTTTTCCTTTTTCGTTATAAATCCTGGCAGGGAAAACCCCATCCTTTTAAAGAAACAGCTGCATCCCATGAATGTGATGAATTTTCAATGAATTCTTAGCCAATTTATTAAGCAGGTTTGGGAGTGGCATGGCATAGACAAACTTTGTTTGCCCATTCCATGCCTTGAACCATCTTTCGTTTTTATTTGCGGCTATGCCGTGTTACCTTTAATTCGGAGGTTAGTAAAATGAAAAAATATTTTTTTATTCCCATTCTTTTCTGTCCAATTCTTTTCCCGTTTTTTATTTCTGATTCTATAGCACAAGAAAAACAAGTATCCATTACTATTTACCAGAACAATCTCGGCTTAGTTCGCGACGTCCGCGAAATGGATTTAAAGGCGGGAGAACAAGAAATCCGGTTTACGGAAGTTGCATCTTTAATTGATCCAACATCCGTTCATTTTAAATCGCTCACTGCGCCAGATCAGGTAGGCATTCTCGAACAAAACTATGAATATGATTTAGTGAATGCTGAAAAGATATTGCAGAAATATATTGATCAACCCATCCAACTCTTTACGGAAAAGGAAAAGATTTTTGAAGGAAAATTACTCAGTGTCAGTGGAAATGTAGTCCTGGAGAAAAAAGACGGGGGTGTTCAATCGATCGCAGTGGCAAATATTCTAAATATAGACTTTCCCAAACTGCCGGCGGGTCTCATTACCAAACCAACACTGGTTTGGATCCTTTCGAACGAAAAAACCGGCAAGCACACGATGGAAACGAGTTATTTAACGGACGGAATTGGCTGGCATGCAGAATACGTTGCACTGGTAAATCAGGATGAAACAAACCTGAATTTATCTGCCTGGGTTTCCGTAAATAATCAATCGGGTACAGATTATGAGAACGCCAAACTCAAATTGATAGCAGGTGATGTTCACCGGGTAACTCCGCCACCGCAACCCTACGTTGGTTACGAGGAGCGGGTAATGGCAAAGGCCGCTCCGGTTCGGCAATTTGAGGAAAAGTCCTTTTTTGAGTATCATCTCTATACCCTCCAGCGCGCTGCAACCATTAAAAACAACCAAATCAAGCAACTTTCGCTTTTCCCAACGGCAACTACACCGGTGAAAAAGATCTATGAGTATGACGGATCAAAAAACGAAAAGAAAGTTAACGTTAAATTAGAATTGATAAATTCGGAAAAAAATGGACTGGGATTGCCTATCCCTGCCGGGAAAATACGGGTTTATAAATCAGATGAGGACCAATCGCAGGTGTATCTTGGAGAGGACCAGATTGATCATACCGCGAAAGACGAAAAAATTCGACTCTATGTGGGCGATGCATTTGACGTCGTTGGTGAACGAAAGCAAATTAATTATAAGCAATTAAGTGATCGTGCACGGGAAGAGACCTGGGAAATCAAATTGCGCAATCATAAAAAGGACGATATTGAAGTTCTCGTAACAGAACAGCTCTGGGGTGATTGGGAAATTCGCGAATCTTCGCATACGTATAATAAAAAAGATGCACAGACCCTCGAATTCTTAATTGGATTGAAAAAAGATACTGAGATAACGGTGAAATATACGGTGTTGTATCGCTGGTAATGCATCATGATCACAATCTTTAAAAACACGAATAACAAGCTGGAGACCATTGGCTCGCCATCAGAAGGATGCTGGGTTAGCGTAGTGGATCCTACCAATCAGGAGGTTGTACAGATCGGGGAATGGGGTATTCCTCCTGACTTTATAACCCATTCGCTGGACATGAACGAGCGTGCCCGCACGGAAAGAAATAACGGTAGTATCTTTATTGTGCTCCGCCTGCCTTATGCTCTGGGTAAGACGGCGGCTATTCCCTATATTACCGTGCCGCTTGGAATTGTCCTGACCGATACACTCATCGTAACAATCTGCAGAGAAGAGACAAGCGTCATACAGGAATTTGCCACTGGTCAGGTGCACGGACTATCTACGGTTAAAAAAAATCGATTTGTCCTGCAATTGCTCCTCCGCACCGCTGACCAATACCTAAATTATTTACGGGATATAGATACCTCTGTTGACGCGCTTGAAGAGAGGCTGTATCGCTCACTGCAGAATAAAGAGGTTCGAGAATTGTTGAAATACCAGAAGAGCCTGGTCTATTTTACCACTGCCTTGAAGTCGAATGAATTCATGCTGGAACGTCTGCAAAAGACCCAGTTATTCCAGGCTTATCCTGAAGATGTGGAACTGCTTGACGATGTACTCATCGAGATACGTCAGGCAATCGATGTAACTGCTATTTCGGAAAACATCCTTAGCCAGATGATGGATGCATTTGCGTCTATCATCTCTAATAATTTGAACGTAGTCATGAAATTTCTAACCTCCGTGACGATTGTAATCAGTCTGCCCACCCTGATCGCCAGTCTATACGGCATGAACGTCCGCCTCCCCGGACAAGAGCATCCTTATGCATTCTCTCTAACGTTGGTTATTTCTCTGATAACGTCTTTGGCTGTGGTAATCATTTTTTGGAAGAAGAACTGGCTGTGAGACAAAAGTTTTCATTTTACATTTTTATCATGTTTGGTATATTTTCCAAATAAATCAGACATCATAATAGCGTGCATTTAATTTTTACAGGAAAGTTATAACGTGATTGAGATAAAACCTATAACCGGAACAATCAATGCAATAATTACAGTTCCTGGCTCGAAGAGCTATACAAATCGTGCACTCATCACGGCGGCATTAGCCAACGGAGAATCCACGATTACCAATGCCCTTTTTAGCGACGATACCAAATATATGGCATCCGGCTTGAATATCTTAGGAATACCCATCGAGGAACAACAAGATGCCAGCAGATTTGTTGTACACGGGAAAGGGGGAATTATTCCTGTAAACCAAGCGAATTTGTTTATCGGGAATGCAGGGACTGCGATGCGGTTTTTAACGGCCATGCTGACCCTGGGTAACGGAGTTTATGAAATAGATGGTGTTATACGTATGCGGCAAAGACCTATACAGGATTTACTTGACGGCTTAAGACAGCTTGGGGCGGGTGTTGTGTCTAAAAACAATGATGGTTGTCCACCCGTAGTAATTCAAGGGAAGGGATTAAACGGTGGATTAGCCGTTGTAAAGGGAGACTTGAGCAGCCAGTATTTTAGCGCCTTGCTGATGACTGCCCCTTACGCAAAGAATGACGTAGTCATAGAAGTAAAGGGAAGTTTGGTTTCAAAACGGTATGTGGATATGACTACGGCGCTCATGCATCAGTTTGGTGTAATGGTTGAGAACAATAACTACAAAACGTTCTTTGTGAAATCCGGGCAGCGATATAAGGCGACATCTTATGAAGTTGAGGGAGACGCATCTGCCGCCTCTTATTTTTTCGCTGCTGCTGCCATTACCAGCGGAAAGGTAAGAGTCGTGGGTATCGGAAGTGATTCCTTACAAGGAGACATTCATTTTGTCGATGTTTTGAAAAATATGGGTTGTGACGTTACGATGGGGGGGAATTGGATTGAAATCAAGGGAAACACCCTGCATGGAATAGATGTTGACATGAGCGATATGCCCGATGTGGTGCAGACTTTGGCAGCTGTGGCGGTATTTGCCCGCGGGAAAACGCGTGTCCGCAACGTAAAAAATATGCGCATCAAGGAAACTGATCGTATTGTTGCGGTAGTAAATGAATTGCGGAGGATTGGAATTCCAACGGTAGAATATGAGGATGGTTTCGAGATTGAACCATCTTCACCACGACCTGCTGAGATAGAAACATACGATGATCATCGTATGGCGATGAGTTTTGCATTGATTGGGCTGCGTTCACATGGAATATCGATAAAAAACCCGGAGTGTGTATCAAAGACGTTTCCTGATTATTTTCAAAGATTAGAGGCCTTAAGGGATGATTACATCAGACGCTGACGAAAAATATATGGCGCTTGCTTTGGAATTGGCAGAAAAAGGGCGAGGAAAGGTGGAACCGAATCCCATGGTAGGCGCAGTACTGGTAAAAAACGGCGAAATTACGGGAAAGGGTTATCACCAGGTCTTTGGAGGAGCGCATGCGGAGATACACGCAATTAATGAAGGGAGAGTAAACTGCAAAGGAGCGACACTCTATGTTTCAATGGAACCCTGCGCACACTATGGTAAGACAGCACCTTGTGTTGATGCCATCATTAAGTCTGGTATCACAAAGGTAGTAACAACGGTTATTGACCCTAATCCCATTACCTCCGGGAAGGGGATTCATAAATTGAAGGAGGCGGGGATTGAAGTTACCTTAGGTGTTATGAAATCGCAGGCCACAAGACTCAATTCCCCATTTTTTAAGCTCATGCAAAAGGGACTACCGTATGTAATAGTAAAATGGGCTATGTCGTTGGATGGTAAGATCGCTACACAAACGGGGGACTCCAAGTGGATCACGACTGAAGAATCACGTGCGTACGTGCATAAAATCCGTGGACAGGTAGATGGTATCGTAGTAGGAATCAATACCGTCTTGCGGGACGATCCATTATTGACCTGCCGTCTTGAGGGAGGAAGAAACCCAAGGAGAATTATTATCGACAGCAATGCTTTCCTACCCTTGCGTTCACGCATTCTCAATACAATTCACGAAAGTGAAATAATCGTTGCGGTTAACAAAAACGCACAGCAAGGGCGTATTGAGAAGCTGGAACAATTGGGATGCACAATTATTCAAACACGGGACAAGAGTGATCGCGTAGATTTAAAGGACCTCTTTCGTAAACTGGGGAAAATGAAATTAACCAATATCTTAGTAGAGGGGGGGAGTAGAGTTATTACCTCAATAATTGAAGAACGTCTTGCTGATAAAGTTATCGTTTTTATTGCCCCGATTATTATAGGCGGTGAGGAGGCACAATCACCCATACTTGGTAAAGGGGTTGATACGGTGGATAAAGCAATGAAAATTAATGAGATTACCGTAAAAAGCTTTTCTCATGATATTGCTATTGAAGGTATTTTAGAATGTTGATTTGTTTCTAAACTAGCACGCAACATAGAGGTTTATCCTTAATCCAACGACAATGAGGAAAATAGGCAACCGGTCTGGCGAATTATGGATATTTTTGGAATATTAACATTCGTGAATATCCTTAAATCAAAAATTCATTTGTCGCTGGATTAAAGATTACAACCTGATTTTTATATCTGAAATTATCTGGAAGTAACATCGAGGAACAACATAGGGGGAGTATTCAATCAACAGCTACATACTATCCAGCTCTGTATCTTCATCATCTAATGCCTTTTCAATTTCAAATTCAATCTCTTGCCTCGGCACAAGCACCAATTTCTTGTATCTTTCCTTAATAAAGGCCAAGCGCTCTGTTTTTCTTCGATGATGATCAATCGAATAATTTACATCTAAAATCATTTTTCTGGTCTCCTTACAAAATTCTCAAAAAATATTAAATCAGACGTGGATTTTTAAAATCCAAAGTAAGGAATTATATATTCAACTTAACTAATGTCAAGTCAAAATTAAATAATTTTTTTTTGATAGTAAACGTTTGAAATAGGTTAGCATATCGTTAAAATACTTTCAACTACCAGCGAATAGTTTATTTATAGCAACCGGAGTATTTTGATTTTTTTACCTTGCATTTCAAAATCCGTTTCTTTACTATAACTCTTCATCGTAATTTTTGTACAGATTAAAGGAGGAAACATTGAATGCAATTCAAGGATAAGGTAGCAATAGTTACAGGAGGTACGCGGGGTATAGGTAAGGCAATTGTATTAGAACTCGCGAAAAACGGCTGCAATGTCGTCTTTAATTATAATAAGAATGCTGATGCAGCGAGCGCACTAGTGAAAGAGATTGAATCTATGGGTCAGAAAGCTATTTCTTTTCAGGTAGATGCCGCCAGTTTTGAAGGCGCAAAGAACATGGTGAAGGAGGTCAAAAACACGTTCGGAAGAATCGATTTCCTGGTAAATAATGCCGGTATTACCCGGGATAAACTCCTTGCACTCATGGGTGAGAACGATTGGGACGAGGTCATCGATACCAATCTCAAGAGTGTTTATAACTTTTCCAAGGCAGTTATAACACAAATGATCAAACAAAAATCTGGTAGTATCTTGAATATAACTTCTGTGAGTGGTTTAATGGGAATGGCAGGACAAGTAAACTATTCCTCCTCTAAGGCAGGCATGGTTGGTTTTACAAAGGCGTTGGCTAAGGAGGTAGGAAAGGTACATGTCACCGTAAATGCAATTGCCTGCGGTTTTATCGAAACGGACATGACGTCCGCACTACCACAGGAATATAAAGACAAGATGATTGAAATGATTCCGGCAAGGAGGTTCGGCAAACCTGAAGAGATAGCAAAGATAGCCGCCTTTCTGCTGTCAGATGACGCTCAATATATTACAGGCCATGTGATTAGCGTAGACGGTGGTTTGGCAATTTAACAAAGGGAAGGTGGCGATCATGTTATTCCTATTGAAGGTTGAGATAAAACAGATGCCCCAGATGCCGGCAAAGGATTTTCTGGGATATGTAATAAAGGAGTGGGAATATTTTTCACGATTCCAAAGACGGGGAAAGATTTTAGCTGGGGGAAAACTGGCTGGCAGACGTGGGGCTGCTGCTGTTATTGACGCCGAGTCCAATGAAGAAATGGAAGAAATAGTCGCAAAGCTGCCCCTATTCCCGTTTTTTACCGATATAGAAATCACACCGCTTATACCGATGGAAAAGGCCCTCATCGACACGAAGAGGATTCACACACTCATGAAATAGTCGATTATTATTCCATCTGGTAATTCAGCAATTGACGCAAAACTGGTGCTTTTTACATCCGTAAGAACTTTCGGTAGAACAGCGCACACTATCCCTTTGACAGCATCGCAAAAAGAGCCTTCTTGCAATCCATAAGATTAGAAAGGGTTAGGCCAAAGATGCGTTGTCCAAAATTCGGAATCCAGGCCCTTATGGATAAACGACAATGTCGTTTCCCGCCTTCTGGCACGTGGGAAGGGTAAATTGCCACGTCATATCCTGAAGCCTCCCGGCAAACATCTTCATGTTCCTGCTGCCAGACCTGTTCATCGACTTCCAAATCCAGCCCAAATCTGATAAAATGTTCACCCAACGGCGCCTCGCAATATAACTTGTCCTCTTCCGGATTATCTTTGAATTTTACAAGAAACACCCCATTCCAATTCCCGTCAAAGGGGAAATGCTCCGATTCCAGCTTAAAATCATGTTTGGCACAGGCAAAATCCAGTATCTGATTTCTGATGGCCTCCAACTCCAATCTGTCCGGTTTTTTCTTTTCTTTCATATAGGTATATCCTTTCCCAACACTTTATCTTGCCTCTCAAAAAAGTATATTTTGTTTTTCCTATACTATAGCTTAAAACCTCACGTATTCAAATATTATCCTATTCCCCGCAAACTATTACAATTGCTGCTTGAATTTTAACAAAGTGATATCAAATTCAGGTATCAGTTTTTGGCTTACTTCCCGTATTATATCGGGACAATAAGGAATGGATTTTGTTTCAAAACAAGAAAGGGTTTTTTCAAATATGGCGATTAATGTATTATTTAATGCATTTAAAGTTGGTTTATTGCTTGTCGTAGACGCATTGGTGTCACAGTAAAAGGTTTTTGGAAGTAAAGACAAGGCAGTTCTGCATACATTGGTAATAATCTCTGAAAATGCCTCAACCTTCGGGTCTTTTATCTTATACTGTGCCTCGTAATTTGTGAACGATGTGCCTGCATCGGTATCGGGCACCTCGCTTATCATCAACTGATAGTCAGGTGTTCCTTCAAAGAGGGTTTGCCTATGATGCAGCAGATGGGCAGTCACAGCAGAGGTGGTCATAACATCCATTTCCTTGAGAAAATCAAAATTGTTTCGCACGCTCTCCAAGGTAGAATTGGGTTCAAACATAATAAAACCGAAGGTAGGTTCAATCCCATACTCTCGTAATAAGTGAATAGCCATTTTATTTTCATCAACGGTCGTATGTTTTTGAAATCGTTTCAATGATATGTTGTCTCCACTCTCTAAGCCCAGGAATACATTGGTAAGGCCAGCCATAACAAGCTTTGAGAGGGAATATTCCTCGACATCATTCGCACGGCACTCAAAACCAAAGTGGATGTCCAGATCATTTGCCAGAATGAGTTCTGCTAACGTAATAGCTCTTTCCTTTCCGGTTTTTCCCATGCCAAAGAAATTGGCATCTGAAAAATAAAAATTTTGTATAGCATGCTCCGTATGTAATTTGTAAATCTCGCCAAAGATATTCTTTGCACTCCTGCAGCGCCATTGATTTCTCTGTCCGTAAAATGGATTCAGATAACAAAAGGTGCACTGCCCATAACACCCACGGCTTCCCTGAATATATATTACAATGCCTTTTTCCTGATAGAGCGCAATATCTTGCCGATCAGGATAGGGGAGTTGATCCAAATCCCTGTTAGGAGAGCGTGGACGAGAAACAATTTTTCCTTTTTCATCCTTGAAAGCCAGTCCGGGGATATTCATTTCGTTTCTTGTGGGATTACGGCGTACTGGTGTTTCGACTGGAATAGTCTTTTCTGACAGGAGATACCTTGCAAGATCGAGAGTCGTAAATTCTGGTTCACCAACGGTCACAGAATCAATAAAAGGAAATTGCACAAGAATTTTTTTATAGGCAAAGGTAGCATAGTATCCATAGAGATTGATATGCGCTATTACACCCCGATATCTCAGGCTGGAAAGCATGTCAAAGATGTCCTGTGTCTTTTCCCATAAATACACCGCATGAACACACAAGAGATGAAAAGACTTTTTTGAGAGGTGTGTGATTGTTTGCTCTATTGACCAATCGTAGAGATGGGCATCGACGATTTCAACCTTTAGCTTGTTTTCACGCAATACTGAGGCGATATAACCGTTAAATAGACAGGCAGAGAGAGGGGCATTGACTACATCCTCGAACCGTTTTGGATTTCTCAGGCGTGGGGGTTCCAGCAAGATTACAGACATAGATTATTATAATTCTCAAAAAACAGAAATCGGTTGTTAGAATTTCTCCCTAACGAGCATCTTCTTTCATCGTCCTATCCTCCTCACTGTTTCTGAGGCATCTCTTCGACATCCAGCTGAAAGCCCTTAGCAAATGATCTATTAAAATAAAGTTTAAAATAATATTTTCCGGGTTTTGGTATAGGTAAATTTGCGGTCTTCATCCCAAAGTCCGGGTGGTGCAGCCGTGAATGAATTGACAATGTGATTCCTTCAAAAACAGCAAATATACGGTTGTTATCGTCACAAAACTCAATACGGACATCGTAATTTCCTTCTGCGTCTGCAAGGCGGATGTAGAGGCCTAAACCGGGATGTATGTAAGGAAAACTTGCTGCCCGAATTCTATCAAATATGCCTATCGCACTCCATTTGTTTGTTCCTTTTTCCTGAATAACCATATCGGCAATAAGAAAAGATATAATTTCAGGTTTTACAGGCAACATATTCAATCCTTTCTTTCCAGATCATTTAAAATTATTCGTCATAATTATCTTACATTTGCTTTACATAATATCAACAAAAATTATGTGTATTATGAGTTGTGTGCATGTTCTTCATTCCTTCCCAATGGTGAACTGCCTAACATTTTCAAGCGAATTTTACCTTGCCTTGTGTGTTTATTACGGTTAAGGCAGCGTAAATAAATAAAGGTAGCAACTTTTATCAGAAAGTGTAGTTATTCAGACAAAGCGAAACCTCATACTTGAGACCTTTATTTATTTACGCTGCCTAACATAAAAAAAATGAAGATAGTAGCAGGAATTGACATTGGTTCAACTACCACAAAGATTCTAATAATGCAAGGACACACGATTATCGGATCGAAAATATCCTCAACAGGGAGCAATTGCAAGAAGACCGTAAAACTATTATTCCATGAGATGCTGGAGGATTATGATTTAAGGGATGGCGAAATTCAATACACCGTAGCTACAGGGTATGGTCGTAGGATGGTCCCCACGAATGAAATTATCACAGAAATTACAGCCAATGCTAAAGCAGTTAACTGGCTCATGTGCGATAAGGCAAACGTAAGAACCATTATTAATATTGGTGGCCAGGACTGTAAGGTAATTGCCCTCGACAGTAATGGAATAATGGTAGATTTTGCGATGAATGATAAATGTGCCGCTGGGACGGGACGATTCCTGGAAGTTATGAGTCGTATTCTTGAGGTGGAATTGGACGAATTAGGTATGTTGTCAGAAAAGGCGGAAGATATACCACACATAAATAGCTTGTGTACCGTCTTTGGCGAGTCAGAGGTTATTTCTCTCCTATCGCAGGGAAGAAAAGTAGAGGATATCATAGCAGGCATTCATCAATCTATTGCCAAGCGGGTGGGCGCCATGGTAAAAAAATTGGCGTGAAAGAGGGTGTATTTTTTGATGGAGGCTCTGCCTTTAATAAAGGATTGAATTGTGCAATAGAACTTGAATTAAATGTAGATGTATATGTGCAACCCGATCCACAGATCACTACAGCCCTAGGTGCAGCCATCATTGCGTATGAGAACTACTCCAAAAGACATATCACCGTGTAGTCTCAGCATCATCCGCGTATATCAATGGATTAAAAGTAATGGAGCATTTTAATGATGCAATACTGAGATGAATTTTAAATAAAATATACAGCTTAGCCTTTTCGCTTCTTCTGAACTTTTTCTTCATATTTTTCTATAGTCTCTTCTTGTTCCATGGTTTCAATGGACCCCGGCCTTTTCTTGCGGACCTCGGTAATGGCATTTTTTGCACTACGCCCCTTGTTTACAAGATAACAGGCTAACATAGTACCAGTTCTCCCAATTCCGGCATCACAATGTACAACAATCTTTTTCTTAGAAGATATTAGATTGTTTACAAAAGTTACAAATTCCTCAATTTGCTCTTGTGTTGGCGATGTAAGGTCAGCTACGGGAATATGCTTATACTCAAATCCGAATTCTTCTATTAGAGTTTTATGAAGCGGCAATTCGGTCAACGACACTATTGCTTCAATTCCATTATCTTTAAGAAATTCAAGATCCGATACAACCGATACAGGTCTTGCCATACCAGCTATTTCATCTTGTATAACCCAACTAAAGTTTCTAGGCATTTGCATTCATTTTAAAATTGTTTAGCATTTCATGAACTGTCTCCAACGGCAAACCAACTGCGTTTGAAAAGTTCCCATCCATTTTCTCAATAAATTTTTCCCCTTCACCTTGAACAGCATACGCACCAGCCTTATCCATCGGCTCCCCTGTTCTCACATATATCTCAATTTCATCTTCAGTCATATTCGTCATTCTAATACTTGTTCTGTCAATGCGCAATAACTTCTTTTTTGACGGCATATCTATTATGCACACAGCGGTAATAATATCATGCTCGGAACCACTCAGCATCATAAGAATTCTTTTTGCGTCTCGTGTGTCCCTAGGCTTTCCAAAAATATTGTCTTTATGCACCACGATGGTATCAGCACTAATAACTATTGCATCATCCACTTTTCGTGCAACATCACTTGCCTTTAAGAATGCCAGGTTAGAAGCCAATTCCGTTGGTGAAATTTCACAAGGAATACTTTCTTCAATGGTATGCGGTATAATATCAAAATGATATCCTGCCATTTTTAACAAATCAATCCTTCTCGGTGAATTTGAAGCCAAGACCAAACGTTTCTTTAAAAGAATTTTCATTTTAATAAAAAACCCTCCTACTAAATAAATAGTAGAAGGGTAAAATATCCGGGTTTATCAACTTGCGTATACTTCCCACCTAAGTCGCTGCGACTTCCGGTTTAACTTCTTCAATCGACGGCGTTTCAACTAATCCCTCGACTAACTCAAAGACCACACGAGATGCATTATCGTTAAGCCGCCTTCCTAATAAACGTAATTTCCTATCCATGCCTTCCATTTTGTATTCAAGTTCAGGTATTTTTCCAACGCTACTACCCGATAAAGCTCCTAATCGTGTACCTGATAGTTTTAATATCCTTGTATACCCACCGCTCCGATTAGTATATCGCTGGGCAATACCACCAGTTTCACGCCATCGTCCCTCTCCAAACAGTTTTTGGGCAACATCGGCATTCCTCAATTTTGTGAGAACCTGACGATAACAATGTACATAACCAGGTCTGTCGTCGTTCTTTTTCAACAACCCTTTTTTTGCAATGGTAATTATCTTTTCAGCAAAGGACCGCGTCTCTTTTGCCTTTTCAAGTGTTGTAACAATTCGCCCGTACACAAAAAGGCTATTTGTAATATTCTGCCTTAATGCCTTTCTGTGTGCAGCAGTTCTTGATAAATGTCTTCCTCTCATTCTGTGTCTCATGGAACTATCCTTTCCCTTTTTCCATCTGCTTAATCGCCACAGGCATTCCGATTGTTAAATTTAATTGTGTCAGCTTTGTCTTGACTTCTTTGAGTGTTGTTTTACCAAAATTCTTAATCGACAAAAGTTGTTCCTCTGTCTTTGCAATAAGGTCTCCAACCGTCGCAATACCTGAAGTTTCAAGACAATTAGACGCCCTTACTGACAAATCGAGCTCTGCGATAGGCATGCTTAATTTTTTACTAAGCTCTTCTTCAGAAATCTCAGGAACAGATTCAATTCCCATCCTCTTTTCCACTTGTTGTAATTCTCTGCCAATCTCAAAATATTGTACAAACGGATTCAAATGTTTTCTCATAATTTTTGCAGCTTCAACCAAAGCCATCTCGGGAGAAACTACACTATTTGTCCATATTTCCATAATAAGCTTATCATAATTAGTACGCCTGCCAACACGCGTCTCTTCGATAGAGTAACGGACATTTCTAACAGGAGAAAATATCGAATCAAGTGGTATAAGTCCGAATTCTTGTTCCTCTGGTTCATTTTCCTCAGCAGTCACATACCCACGACCTTTTTTCACTTGCATTTCTACATTAAAACTAACATCGTCAGAGAGCGTAGCAATGTGCAAATCTCCATTGAGAATTTCCACACCAGGATCGGTCACGATATCTTTTGCTCTTACTTCACCTTTCTTGTTTGCTTCAATTTTTATTACTTTTTCTTGATCAGAATTTAGCTTTACAACAATACTCTTTATATTCAACATTATATCTGTGACATCTTCTACAATCCCTGGAATGCTAGTAAATTCATGGCTCATCCCATCAATTTTCACAGATACCACCGCACTTCCTTCCAGCGAAGAAAATAAAATTCTACGCAAACTATTACCTATCGAATGACCAAAACCCCGCTCAAATGGAGCGGCTATAAATTTGCCATATTTATCGGTTAAAGTCTCTTTTTCCACATCAACGCAGACGGGAAGCTCAAGACCTCTCCACCTTATTCGCATACTTTTCCCCCTAATCCAATTAATAAGGGATCTTAAAATAAATTAAATGTCTAACTGTGAATAAATATTATCTTAAGAAAAAACAATATTCTGTGAGGCTATGTTAAAATATTTGTTGGTTTTACAGTTGCGGTATGAATCGAACCGATCCAATCTACTTATTTAGAACACAGTTCAACAATTAACTGTTCTTGAGCGGAAGCTGAAATATCTTCCCTCGCAGGAAGCTGTGTTACCACCCCTTCTAGTGTGTCCGCTCTTGATTGTATCCAAGCAGGAATATTTCGACCTTTTACTAATTCAATATTTGCCTTAACAATATTTTGAGTTATCTCTTTGCTCTTTGGCCTTACAATATCACCCGTTTTCACAAGGTAAGACCCAATATCAACCTTTTTATCGTTGACCAAGATATGACCATGCAGAATAAGTTGTCGAGCACTTTTTCTTGACGGAGCAAATGAAAGCAGATATACAACATTATCAAGCCTTCGCTCTAACATCGCCAGCAGGTTTTCTCCCGTATTTCCCTTTTGTCTCTCTGCTTTTTTAAAATAATTTTGAAACTGCCTATCTAATATCCCGTAAAAACGTTTAAGCTTTTGTTTTTCTCTAAATTGTATACCGTACTTTGATAATTTACCTCTCCCCCAAGTAAACTGGCCAGGAGGATATTTTCGCTTCGTAATTGCGCACTTCACCGTATCGCATCGAATTCCTTTAAGAAATAGCTTTTCACCCTCCCTCCTACACAACCTGCATTGCGGACCTACATATCTTGCCATATTATTCCTTTCCTAACCTATCTAATTCTGTTTATACCCTGCGTTTCTTTCTCGGCCTACAACCATTATGAGGAAGCGGTGTCACATCTTCAATTGCCCTAACACTCAGGCCAGCCGCTTGAAGCGCAGTAATTGCTGATTCCCTGCCTGGGCCTGGGCCCTTAACCCGAATTTCAATTTCCTGAACACCATATTTTTGCGCCTTATCAGCTGCGCTCGATGCTGCCTTCTGAGCAGCAAAGGGCGTACTTTTCCGAGACCCTTTAAAACCTACCGTACCCGCGCTTGCCCAACATATAGTTTCACCGTTAACATCAGATATTGTCACATACGTATTATTAAACGTCGCCTTAATGTTTGCAATTGCTCGCGTAACACTGCGCCTTATTTTTTTCTTGACTGCATTTGACATAGTTATTTCTGCCCTCAAGCGAAACAAAAAATTTTAAGAATTCACCATGTCGGAATAATTATTCCGTACAAAGTCGTGATCTTGAAAATATCTTTTTAAAACAAAATCTGTATTAAACATTTCGTCTAATTTTTTATAGTTATCCATATTGTATTTTTTACTCCTTTTTTTTCTTCGCGCCATGATCATTAAATTTTTTGGCGTAAATCTAGGAGAGATCATCTCGATAAGTTTTACATAATAACCGACACCCATAAGAAATTGAGCTCTTAACGCCTCTGTCAGAATATCTGCAAAACGATATCTTAAAAGTCCAAAGTCAGTAAGTTCCACCAGAGGATGCCCAGTTTTTAAACGATTCCGTATTTGATTCTCGCAACAAGGAACCACAACTATATGCTTCGCCCCTAACTTGATGCCCTTAGCAATTGCTTCATCCGTAGCCGAATCACACGCATGTAATGCAATGATCATGTCAATAGGTTTTTCAGGGAAAACGTCGATAATCCTTGCACATATAAACTGCATGTTTTTAAAACCAAGGCTGCCGCTAATCCGATCGCATGTTTCCACAAGAATTCTATTGGTATCTACCCCATAAAAGAAAGTTTTTTTAGCAAAACGTTTCGAAATGATGTAATTTAAGGCGAATGAGAGATATGATTTGCCACAGGAACAATCAAGAAATACAATCTCTTTACTTTCTGGATACGTTTCAATAATTCGTATAACTTGTTCACAGAAACCTACGACTTCATTGAACTTCTTTATTTCACGCCTATCATCAGACTGATCAACATTTATGGATAAGGCCTTTATTAATTCCGGGCTAGTCTTTATTTCATCAGATATAATTTTTTTACTTACCATCACAAATCTTACAAAACAAATATTACTTAAATTATTGAAAGATAGGGATCATACTAGCCCAGTTCTTTAACGCCTTTCTTCCCTGCCACTGTCTTTTTGCGACCTTTTCTTGTACGTGCATTTGTTTTAGTTCTTTGTCCCCTTACCGGCAGTCCTACTTTGTGTCGAATTCCTCGGTAGCAATTGATACTTTTCAAGCGAACAATATTCTGCATCTCTTGTCTGCGTAATTGACCCTCAACGGTTAAGTTCTTCTCGACATAAGCATTCAACATGCTCAACTGATCATCATGAATGTCTTTTGCACGTATATTCTCATCAATATTGGAATCTTTCAATATTTTCTTTGACAAAGATTTACCTATACCATATGCATAGGTCAACGCAATAACAATTCTTTTGTCTGCTGGAATATCGGTTCCGGCAATTCTTGGCATCTATCTATTCCTTTCTCATTCTTACAAAACATCCCATACATTATCCTTGCCTTTGCTTATGTCGTGAATTCACACAAATAACACGAACAACATTTTTTCTTCTCACTATTTTACAATTTTCACAAATCCGCTTTACGGAAGCTCTCACCTTCATATCAATCATCCTATATAATCTTTAATAATAGCACATCAATTAACTCTAAACTTGCCTATAAATTATCCTTCCCTTATCAAGATCATAGGGTGACATTTCAATTGTCACCTTATCTCCTGGCAATATCTTAATAAAATGCATCCTCATTTTCCCGGAAACATGCGCAAGTACCTTATGACCGTTCTGCAACTCTACCCAAAACATCGCATTCGGTAACGCCTCCCTTACCGTAGCTTCTACTCTAATTGGTTCTTCCTTTGTCATGTGTTATAATATAACAAATATTTTTAAATTGTTAAAATATCTGCGCCGTCCTCAGTAACAACAACGGTGTGCTCAAAATGCGCAGACAACTTTCTATCTTTCGTAACAACCGTCCATTTATTGCTTAATACTTCTGTATCACACTTACCTGCGCATATCATCGGTTCAATCGCAATCGTAACACCTTGTGTTAAAATCTCGTCTGCCTCTAATAATGATCTACTCACAAAATTTGGCACTTGAGGGTCCTCATGCATACATCGACCAATTCCATGCCCGGTATAATTCCTAACGACGGAGTAACCACACCTCTCAACACATTCTTGTATTGCCCTTGATATCAGCGAAAGTTTTTGATTTGACTTGATCGCTCTTATCGCTAAATCTAATGATTTTTCGCATACTTCGACAAGCCGTTTAGCTTCAGCAGGAACTTCTCCAATAGCAATCGTTAACGCAGCGTCTGCAATATATTTACGATAACCAACACCCACATCTATACTCAAAATATCACCACTTTTTAATTTTCTCGGCCCAGGTATTCCATGAACAACTTCTTCATTTATCGATGTACATATACTCTTTGGAAAACCCCTGTAACCTTTAAAAACAGGTATACCTCCCTGACTTATTATATATTTTTCAAGCTCGTTGTTAATATATTCTGTTGATATATTTTCCTTGGCAATTTCACGAGCCAAACTTAAAGCATCCGCTGTAATCTTTCCCGCCATTCGCATCAACTCAATTTCACGACGAGATTTGCGAACTATCAACTTATACTACTCCAAGGTTGATCAAAGATTTTTTTTGAGAATCACATCTAATAGCATCAAATATATTCTCTGTAACTGTTTCTATTTTCGTATCAGAAACAATCTCTTTTAAAATCCCGCTCTTTTTATAATATTCAACCAAATCTTCAGTTTGTTCGTTGTAAACCCGTATCCTTTCCAGCACTGTATCTATCTTATCATCAGCTCTCTGATACAACTTGCCACCACATTTATCACAAACCCCTTCTTTCGATGAAGGAACAAATTTTACATGATAATTCGCACTACACACACTGCAAATTCTTCTACCCGACAACCTGAGAACAACACTTTCTTTTGAAACTGCAAAACAAAGCACAATATCTAATTTATTTCCAAGATTTTTTAACATCTCATCCAACACTATCGCTTGAGAAAAAGTCCTGGGGAAGCCATCTAAGATAAAACCCCTCTTGCAATCATCTTTTAATATACGTTCCTTAATGATATCCACAACAATCTGATCGGGTACCAGCATCCCTTTCTCAATAAAATACTGAGCCCTTATACCCGTCTCTGCTCCCGATTCAACCGCATCTCTCAGTAAATTTCCAGAAGATATATGCGGTACATTAATTTTTTTACTAATAGTTTCAGCCTGCGTTCCTTTACCAGCACCAGGAGGACCAAGAAAAACAATTCTCATCCCATTCTTCCTCTAATTCTCGTACCACCACTTAAGAAACCACTATATTGTCTCATGATCATATGTGATTCTATTCTTTGTACCATATCAAGTGCTACACCAACGATAATTAACAAACCTGTTCCACCATAAAAACCAGCTATAGCACGATTAAGCTCAAAGCCACCTGCCACAAGCTTTGGTAAAATCGCTATTAGAGCGAGAAATGCTGCTCCTGCTAATGTAATCTTCCCCATAATGCCCTCTAAATATTCTGCTGTCCTATGACCAGGACGAATCCCAGGTATAAAACTTCCATAATCTTTCATGTTATTCGACATCTCTTTAGGGTTAAACTGTATAGCAGTCCAAAAATAACAAAAAAAAGTTATAAGAAGTACGTATAGTATAACATAAACTACACCACCTTGTAGAATTTCAGACAATCGTGAAGTAATCCAATATCCAAAACTTCCAACCTCAAGTCTAACCTGAATACCCTGCATTATCGCTGCTGGAAAGATTAGCAATGATTGTGCAAAAATAATGGGCATAACACCAGCCTGGTTCACGCGAAGAGGTAAGAAATGTCTTTGCCCCCCATAAACCTTCCTTCCGCGCGTATGTTTCGCCTGTTGTACAGGAATACGTCTTTGGCCTTGCGTAATATAAACAACCCCCCCTACGATCGAAAGGAACATAGCTAGTAGAATAATCAACTTAACAATTCCTATTTGATGCTCAGCTGGCGTGACAGAAAATGTAAAATTTTGCATAACTTGAGAAAAAGCCCATGGTAAACGTTCTATAATGCCAACCATGATAACTATTGAAATACCACTTCCAATCCCGTGCTCCTCAATTTGCTCACCAATCCACATGAGCGTCATAGTACCGGTTGTCAAAAGAAGAGCTGCCATCGCTTGGAAACCGAAACCTTGAAGGTAAACCGGGATCACAGGGACTCCGTTGAACTCGACCGTATAAAGCGTCCGAGTCATTACAAATGCCTGAAATAAGCATAACCCAACTGTTGCTAGTCTCGTGTATTGGTTAATTTTTTTTCTTCCTACCTCACCCTCTTTCTGCAATCTTTCTAGGTAAGGCACCACACCAACTAACAATTGGAAAATAATAGAAGCACTAATATATGGCATAACACCTAAACCAAATATCGCCCCTGATGTCAACGCACCACCAGCAAACATATCAACCAGACCTAGCAACTGACCAACACCTGTTTGTGTAAATTGGTGAAAATAAGCCTTCAGTACCGTTGTATCAATCCCAGGAATAGGAATATAAACTCCGACACGACAGAGCGCAATCAGACCTAGAGTTATTAATACTTTTTTACGTAATTCAGGTATTCTAAAAATATTTCCAAATTGTTCAATCATGATAAACCTTTATTTCTCCGCCTGCGGCCACAATCTTTTCCATAGCAACCTTGCTAAACTTATGTGCCATAACCGTCAAAGGAACTTTTATCTCACCATCACCAAGCACCTTAACACCATCTAATACCTTCTTAATAATCCCCGCATCCACTAACTTTTCTACACCAACCGTTGCTCCTTTGTCAAACATCGCTATATCTTTTATATTGACTATCGCATATTTCTTTTTGAAAGGATTATTGAACCCTCGTTTTGGCAAACGACGGTAAAGAGGAGTTTGACCACCTTCAAACTGAACCGATGTTTCATTACCAGACCGAGCTGTCGCTCCTTTACCGCCACGACAAGATGTTTTTCCCATACCAGATCCTCTGCCGCGACCTACTCGCTTCTTACGCTTCCTATAAAAAGGTAAAGCTTTTACATCCATAAAATTCATTCTATCTTCACTCCTCTTAATTCCTCGATCTCTTTCTTCGTTCTTAATGCCCTCAAACCAACCAGAGTAGCCTTAGCAACATTTAGCGGATTTCTCTTTCCATAGCATTTTGTCAAAATATTTTTTATCCCCACCGATTCAAGCACAGCTCGCGCTGAAGCCCCTGCTTTAATTCCAGTTCCTGGCGAGGCAGGTTTTAAAAAAACACTCGCAGCCTTAAATCTTCCCAAGGCTATGTGTGGTATTGTATCACCTTTTATTGGGATTTTAACCATCTGCTTTTTAGCTTCCTTAACTGCTTTACTCACGGCGCTGGGCACCTCTCTAGCTTTTCCAAACCCTATCCCGACACTACCCTTTCTGTCACCCACGACCACAAGCGCACTAAAACTCATCGACTTCCCGCCTTTTGTAACAGTTGTACACCTGTTTATCCTTACGACTGTTTCCTCTAAATTCGTTGGTTCTTCCAAACGTGCCAAAATAATCTCCCTGTAAGAATCTGCTTTTTAGAAACTCAAATTGTGCTTTCTTGCACTTTCCGCTAAGGCCTTTACCCTGCCGTGGAACTTATAGCCACCCTTATCGAATACAACTTTTGTAATACCTTTATTTTTTGCCTCATCTGCAATTTTTTTCCCGACAATCTCCGCAGCCTTCACATTTCCACCATACTGAATCTGTGTACGAACATCTGGAGATTGCGTCGATGCAGCAGCCAATGTTCTTCCTTCTACATCATTAATAATTTGACAATATATATGCTTTAAAGTCCTGCAGACACTCAAACGCGGCCTCTCGCATGTGCCAACTACTTTTTTCCTTACTCTAATATGACGTCTTGTTCTTTTGCGCAATTTTTCTTTTATATGGTCCATATTATACCCTTAAAAAACCACTATGCTGACCCAGACGAGACTGCCTTTCCAGCTTTCCGTCTAATAATCTCATTATCATATTTAATCCCCATACCTTTATACGGCTCTGGTGGCTTCATACCTCTAATAACTGCAGAAAATTGACCAACAACTTGCTTGTCAGGTCCTGAAATGGCGAGCCTCCCTGGATTCGTTGGATTAGTAACTTCCACCTTTATTCCTTTGGGAATCTCCAATCGAACAGGATGTGTATAACCTAACGACAACACAAGCTCATTGCCCTGAACCTTTGCGTTGTATCCGAGACCAACAATTTCAAGATTTCTTGTATAACCCTTTGTCACACCCAAAACCATATTTGCAATCAGCGAGCGTGTTAAACCATGAAGCGCTTTATGATATTTATCTTCTGAACGCCTCTTCACGAAAACTTGCATATCCTGCTGATTCAACTCGATGTTTATATCTGGGTGAAAAGCCTGTATTAACTTCCCTTTAGGCCCTTCAATATTGACGGTATTACTACATATAGTAACTTTAACGTCACTTGGTACTTTGACTGGTTGTTTTCCTATTCGCGACATTTTAATCCTCTATCCAGATTGAACGTTTTACGACACAATCCCAATAAGCTCCCCACCTATTTTAAGCTTTCTACATTCATTATCGCTCATAATACCCTTCGAAGTAGAATATATCCCTAACCCAATCCCACCAAAAATCCTGCTAATTTCACCAGATTTTTTATAAATCCTTATACTTGACTTGCTCACCCTATCTATTTTATTAATTACCTGCTGTTTCAGTGGACCATATTTAAGATAAATCCTAAATAATCCTTGACTCTGTGCAGTAGATATGTTTTTGTATTCCTTTATAAAACCCTCCTCTTTTAATATCTTTAAAATTGCTAACTTCATCTTAGATGCGGGAACATCTACGCTTTCTCTTTTAATTGCACATGCATTTCTGACGCGCGTAAACATATCTGAAATTGGGTCTGTCATACACATCGTTCTAATCCTTTTTTCTAATAAATTCGATTAAATATTATAAAAAATCAAATTTTCTCTACCAACTTGCTTTCTTTACACCTGGTATCTCGCCTTTTGAGGCGAGCTTCCTAAAGCAAAGCCTACAAATCTGAAACTTACGATAATACGCCCTTCGTCTTGCACATAATTTACATCTATTATATCTTCTCGTTTTATATTTCGGCTCTTTTTTTGATTTTTCTACTAAACATTTCCTCGCCATTCATACTCCCTATTCTATTTTAAAAGGCATACCTAACAACTTCAATAACTCGCAAGATTGTTGATTCGAATTACCCGTTATCACTAAGGTAATATCCATACCTTGAACAAATTCAACCGCTTCAATATTTATTTCTGGAAACACAATTTGCTCTGTAAGACCGATCGTATAGTTTCCACGACCATCGAAAGATTTTGTGGAAAGTCCTCTAAAATCCCGTATCCTCGGCAACACAATACTAATCAGGCGATCTAAAAATTCAAACATCCTTTTTCCCCGAAGCGTTACCTTACATCCGATAGCTTGACCCTTTCTTAGTTTAAAACCAGAAATTGCCTTCTTTGCTTTCGTAACAAGCGGCTTTTGTGCAGTTACCACCGTTAAATGCTTTGTAGACTCTTCGATGAGTTTTTTATTCTCCGTTGCCCGTCCTACTCCCATATTAACAACAATTTTCGAAATCCTAGGCACGGACAACCTGTTTTTATGCCCAAACATCCTAGTGAGCTGGGGTACTACTTCTTGCTTATATCTTTCTAACAATCTTGTCATATTTTTAATCCTAAACTCATTCAGCTGACATTATTTCGGAACTACAATAAACACATATACGTATCTTAGTACCATTTTCAAGCACCTTTTTTCGTACTCGTACTCCACTTTCATGCTTTCTACAATTCTTATTTTGGCAGACAGACAACACATTCGCAATTGATATTGAGGCCTCCTTCTGTATTCTGCCTCCCTGCGGGTTTTTCTGACTTGGTTTTGTATGTTTATAAACTAAATTTATACCTTTTATCACAACCCGTTTCTTATCTGTTAATATCTTTATAATCTTTCCCGTTTTCCCTGCCTCATTCCCTGCCTTCACAACCACTAAATCATTCGTGCGAACGTGCATAAAACTCTCCAAATAAATCTAATTACCTACTCTTATTGTAAAACTTTCTAGACGACCTCTGCTGCCAAAGATATAATTTTCATAAAATTTTTCTGTCTAAGCTCTCTGGCGACAGCGCCAAATATACGTGTTCCTCTTGGGTTACCATCATTGTCTATAATTACTATCGCATTTTTATCAAATTTCAAATACGATCCGTCTTCCCTGCGAATATTTTTTTTAGTTCGCACAACAACACCCTTTACCACATCACCTTTTTTTACAACTCCTTCAGGAATTGATTTCTTTACAGCAGCGACAATGATATCACCAACCGTTGCGTATTTTCTACTAGTCCCACCCAACACCTTGATACATGTGGCCCTTTTAGCTCCACTGTTATCTGCGATTTCTAACTTTGTCTGCTCCATTATCATCTTAGAACTCCGATTACTTAATTATGTTTTTGCCTTTTCAATTATCCGAACAAATTTTGTAGTTTTAGTCTTGCTCAGTGGCCTTGTTTCTATAATCTCGACTTTATCTCCCAATCTCGCCTGGCCTTTCTCGTCGTGTGCCTTATAAAGAGAAGACCTCTTAATATACTTACCATATTTGGAATGCTTTACAAGACGCATTACCTCAACCACAATAGTCTTTTGCATCTTATTGCCCACTACCATCCCAATAATCTTTCTTCTTCTTACATTTCTAACAGTCATCATTATCTACTCCTTGGCTCCGGGATGTTTACTGATACCTAAATCCATCTCTCTAAGGATAGTTGCTAATCTTGCAATACTACGTTTAATGTCTTTTCTCTGCGTAGGGTCCCTACTCTCCCCTGCTTGCCACTGAAAACGAACATTTAACAATTCACGTCTACTTGCTTCAATTTCATCTAAAATTTCCTGCTTGGATTTGCTTCTGATTTCGTCTACCTTCAAATTGTCTTTCTCCTTTGAACAAGCCTCACTTTGACCGGCATTTTATGAGCTATCCTGTTAAGCGTCTGTCTGGCTATCTCCTCACTTATACCACCAAGCTCATACAGCACAGTCCCAGGCTTTACTACTGCGACCCAAAATTCAGGCTCACCTTTTCCTTTACCCATACGAGTTTCTATAGGTTTTGACGAAACCGATTTGTGCGGGAATACCCTTATCGTTAACTTTCCCTCTCTTGGAAGATACTGCGATGCTGATACCCTTCCAGCTTCAAGCTGTTGTGCAGTTATCCATCCAGGTTCCAAAGATTGCAAGCCAAACTCACCAAAGGCTACCGTGTTGCATCTTGTTGCATTTCCTTTAATTTTTTGCCTTTGCGACTTCCTGAACTTCACCCTCTTTGGCATTAAGCGCATATCTCTTCTCCTTAGCCGAACTAATCAAACCTTTATATATCCATACCTTTACACCAATAACTCCATAGGTAGTTTTAGCTTCTGCAAACCCGTAATCAACATCTGCCCTCAGCGTATGCAGAGGAACACTCCCAAAAGACATTTTTTCAGTCCGAGCGATCTCTGCTCCACCTAAACGACCCGCAACTTGCATCTTTATACCCTTTACTCCTGAATCTATCGAAAGATCCATGGCTTTTTTCATTGCCCTCCTAAAAGCCGCGCGTTTCTCCAATTGTTCAGCTATATTTTCTGCAACAAGTTGCGCGTATAGCTCAGCCTTCGAAATCTCTTTTATTTTTATAACTACATCACTCCCTACTAATTTTTTTATTTCATCCTTAAGCTTGTCGACCTCAGAACCTTTTCTTCCAATTATCAATCCCGGTCGTGCAGTATGCAAAGTTATCTTCGCATCTTGACGTGTTCTTTCAATCTCAATTAATGGTATACCTGCAAAACCATAATTCTTCTTAATTAGACTACGTATCTTTTGATCCTCGACAAGTAAAGTCCCGAAAACTTTTTTGTCAGCATACCAGATCGACTTCCAGTTTTGCGTAATACCTAATCGAAAACCTATTGGGCAAACCTTTTGACCCATTAATCACCTCATTTATCGTTTTTCTTTGATAGCGGAACTCTTTAATTTTTCTGACAATACAATGGTAATGTGACTTGTACGTTTCAATATTCGCGCTGACATACCGCGTGGTCTCGGACGTTGCCATTTTCTGGTAGGCCCAACATCCACAAGTGCCTGCGCTAAGTAAAGGGCATCAACATCAACATCCAAATTTTCGTTTGCCGTAGCTATTGCAGCTCTTATGACTTTGTCAATCATATAGGATGATCGCTTATGAGTTAATCTTAATATTCTTAAAGCATCATTAACTGATTTACCACGAACAAGATCTATCACATACCT
>JAUPKS010000106.1 GCA_030837315.1 Planctomycetota bacterium | reverse complement strand
GTGCAAGACTTTCACCGAAAGTTTTACAACCCTGCGAATCTCATACTAGTTATCTCCGGTAATATACCAATTGAAAAGGCAATGGCATTGGTTAGTCAACATTTTGGCGGTACATGGGGTGAGGCAGGATGGCAACCACCGGCGTTTGCACCGCAGTTTAAATCTCTTGGTACTACGATACGTGAAAAGATGGGGAAGCAGCAATCGTATATCTCTGTGGCAAATATCTGTGAAGTGGCTGAAGAAGATATGCCTGCACTGTATATCTTAGAGAACATCTTCAATGACCGGCTCGCCTTTAACCTTCGCGAGAAGCAGGGACTTGCCTATAGTCTCGGCATGGGATTCCATAAATACCATGGTGCCCAGTGGTACCGCATTACCATGGGGACACGACCGGAGAACATCGAACGTGCTATCGTGGGCATTCGTGAAGAGATTCGTGCGATTCGTGAAGCAACCCTTGAAGAGAAAGAAGTGGAGAAGACAATCAACGCTATGTTAGGGCGCCGTGGTATGCGGCGACTGGATCGGGTAAGCCAGGCATATTACATAAGCATGAAGGTGCTTGATGGCAAAGTACCTGAGGCAGACGATCAGGAGGCAGAAAAGCTGAAAAAGGTCACGACACAAGATGTGGAGCGCCTTGCCCGTCAGGTCTTCAAAAACGATAACCATTTGATTGTGATTGTGGAATGAGCAATTGCAATTATGCATTATGCTTATGCGTTAAGCTGGTTCAATCTTGCAGATTGAACCATAAGTTTTGAACTGTACAATAAGTTTCGAACTAGCACCAATTATGAAAAATGCCAAACGTTTCGGTTCAATCGAGGACGATTGAACCAGCAAAACCAGCAAAACAAAAAATGCCATCAGTCCGTATAAATAAAGAGTTAAACCAGAGAATATATTTTTTAACCTTTACCGTGAAACGATGGTATTATCTGTTTGATAGACACAAGAGGTGGGACATTCTTTTGGACTCCCTCAGATATTGCCGGAAAAATAAAGGGCTAAAATCTACCATTGGGTCTTTATGCTGAATCATATTCATTTGATAGCAAAGAGTGAAGATATGATAGGATTTGTCAGGGATTTTAAGACATTCACATCCAAAGAACTCAAGAAAAATATCGTAGCAACTGAGCCTAATATCCTGAAGCTCTTTGAAGAAAAGGGAAACTATCAATTTTGGCAAAAAACGAATATGCCAGAATTGATTATCAGCGAAGAGTTTTACATTACAAAAGCAAATTATATTGAGCAAAATCCTGTAAGAAAAGAGTATGTGAGAAATGCTGAACATTGGGTTTATTCATCTGCTAACAAGGACGAGTGTTTGTTAGAATTGGAAAGCGTCTATGGATAAAAATGAAAGGTTCAATCTACAAGATTGAACCAGCAAAAGGCTTCGCAACGCTGTGGTTTCAATAAAGAAGGAGGAATATTTTGGATAATAAGACACCAAAGCCGGTTTCAGTAAAAGTAGAGAAGGAGCTTCATATTTGTCCGAATTGCGGGTACGAAGACGGCTTTCATACTTCATTTGTGCGGGTAACAAAAGAGACCTGCAAGATCATCCTCATCTGTCCAAGCTGCCATGCCAGATATGATCCTGATTGGACGGTTGAGGTATAAAAATAATGGATATACCCATGCTGTGATAATCAGAGTAAATAGGAAAATGCTGGATGCTGGTTCAATCTTGCAGATTGAACCAGCAAGGGAAATTTTTTACTTTTTCCCTTGCGATATGCGCTGTTTATGGTTGATACGTGATTTGTGTGCCGTTTATTACCACTTTTTCTTTTTGAAGTTAAACACCACGGCAATACCCATAACAGCCATTATGAGTAAAACCGTTGGTTCTCTCCAGCGCCACTCAAGCTCTGGCAGATATTTAAAATTCATTCCATAGATACCGACAAAAATTCCTGGTTGGGGAATTCCTGGTTGGGGTCAAACCTAATTTATTGACTACTGAAAGCGGAACGAAAAAGAGCGCCAGCGGTTTTCACGTCCGCTCCAATGACTTATGCGGTTTAGACAGATTTAACACTTTGGCTTGTGCCGCTTCCCGTATAGAATCACGAATAAAAGAGCTTGCTTCTCATGCAGATCACGGCGACGACTTGAAATCTTCATCTTTGTCTGGTTTTACGTCTTTCGGTATATTCTTTTTCTTGATACTGTCCGCATAACCCTTGATCTTATTTGAGATATTTTCCGGGATACTGGAGATGATGGCCTGCATGCCTTTCCCGATCTGAGTTGCGATCTTTGAGGTATGAACCGTATCACAGGTTGATTTGCTGCAAAATAACAAGATGCCAAAGATAATCACACCGCAAAATACAAGCCCTTTCAGAACCCCTAACAATCCGCCCAACAACCGGAGCCCGAACCCTATTCCCCATTTCCCAATGATCCTTTTTACAAGATCGGTAACAATATAGGTGGCCACGAACGCAACGCCAAAGATAACAAAATAGCCTACTAAGTTGGCAGTGGATGGCGTAAAAATGCCCATCATAAACTTACTCAGGACATCATGAAAAAGCAACGCCGTAAAGAATGAGATCAGCAGGCATCCAATCCTGAGAAATTGAAGCACCGGGCCACTGGCAAGTCCAAAGACCGTTGCAAAAAACAAGACGGCAAAGATTACGTAATCAATCCAATTCATAGCTAATTATTTTTCTTTTCTTTTTTTCGTTTTTCCTTTGAGGTGTGTAAAAAGTCATTAACCAAACCCTTGACGATGTGCTCAAGGTTATCTTTCTCAAGTTTTATCGCAACCCGGGGATTTTTTGTAGTACCTCGTATTTCTATTGGCAATGAATTTTCCTTTAAAACAAGCCCTGCAATTTTTTCGATGTCCCCGCGTAAATATTCTTTGTTCAATTTAACTAATGCATCGTAAGAGATTGAGCCTTCAAACTCAGCCACGCCAGACGCATTCATGCTCATAATCTGACCCTGCATGTCCATCTTCTGGGTATAAACCTTGCTGTCTCTGATCTGGATTACTGCTTTCATGGAATCAAACGAATACAGGTCTTTTTCTCCCAGGATTTCCAGTATGGAAGATAATACCTTATTGCCGCGGATATATCCATCTCTTACATCAAGTTTAACATCGGCAACCAGCTCTTTATTAAGGATTTCCTTACCCAGGCCATTGCCCCGCACAGAACCAATAATGCTCAGTATACCGCCTGTTTCGCCATCCTTCACCGTAAAAATAGGAATGAGGCCGAGGACTGGAATATCCTGGGTAATATGAACGTCTTTTGCCTCAAACGAAAGATCAAATGCCGGCCTCTTTTGAAGGAGATCAATCACTCCTTTTATGGTAGCGGGACCTTCAT
>JAUPKS010000105.1 GCA_030837315.1 Planctomycetota bacterium | reverse complement strand
TATTTCACGATGCCTTTATGATACCATTTGGCATCTGCTTGTTAAGGAGCCTTCTATATGATTATCACATCTTAAATCATAAATAATAGGCCGGAAATCGCCATATTAACGCAACAGACAATATCAATATTTATTATTTAAGATGCGACTCTTTACGTTTCCTTTACGTTTCCCCAAAATACTAAAGTATTACGAGTTTCCTTTATTTTTTTTCTCGATGATACTCCAACTTTATAAATATATCCCTAAAACCGTCAAACGACACCCTTAATGCCGTAAGTCTTTGCCCTATATGCAGAGAGCCCTTCAGCATACCTGCCGAAGGGCTCTCTCATTTAAATTGGCTCCCCCGGTAGGATTCGAACCTACAACCAACCGGTTAACAGCCGGCTACTCTACCATTGAGCTACAGGGGAAGCTTTTATTTTCTTTAAAATTATTGCAAATAACTAAGCAATCTGGACAATTCTTTTCTCATATCATGGCGATGGGTAATCATATCCAAAAAGCCATGCTCTAACAAAAACTCAGCTGTTTGAAAACCTTTTGGAAGTGTACGTTTTATCGTTTCCTGAATAACCCTGGGACCTGCGAAACCTATCAATGCCTTTGGTTCAGCTATCGTAATATCTGCCAAAGACGCAAAACTAGCCATTACGCCACCCAAAGATGGGTCTGTTAATATTGAAATATATAAACCACCAGCATCTTGGAACCGCGCTATAGCTGCACTGGTCTTTGCCATTTGCATCAGTGAAAAAACTCCCTCCTGCATACGAGCACCGCCCCCTGAACCCGAAATAATAATTAAAGGTAGCTTTTGCTCCGTGGCCTTTTCTGCGATACGAGCAATTTTTTCTCCCACAACAGAACCCATACTTCCCATGATAAAACTCGGATCGGTAATTCCAATCATTATTTCCCTACCCTGCATCTTTCCTTTTCCTACTATTACCGCCTCCTTTAGTCCCGTCTTTTGCTGCTCTGCTATTACCCTTTCAGGATAGGTTATCCTATCTTTAAACTGAAGCGGGTCGCACGGTATCATATTAGCCCACATCTCCTCGAAACTGTTTTCGTCGAGCAAGAGATTCAGTCTGTCTCTGCTGAATATTCGGAAGTGGTAGTTGCATTCAGGGCAAACGAACATCCTTTCTTCAACGGTTTTTTTAAATAGCATACCCCTGCAATCATCGCAACGTATCCACAACCCATTGGGCATATCCCTCTTTTTTCTAAAAAAAACCATTGGCAAACATCTCTTTTGTAATAAAATACCTTGTACTAGTTTATAAACTTTTATTAAAAAAACAAGTTGTTTTTACAACCGCATAGATTTTCATAACATAAACCTGCGTAAAGCAGTGATAGAAAATCTACGTATTTACACCTTTATAGAATTTTTCACGAACAACCTGCTCAGCCATTTGCCTGAGGGTTTTAATTGCATTGCATGAGTCATTTGTTTTAAAAATTGCTGATGCTGCAACGAGTACATTCGCCCCTTGTTGAACAGCTTGAGAAATGGTTTCTGTTGTAATGCCACCGTCTACTTCGATATCCAATTCGTCCGGTGCTATGCTGCGCAATCTTGCAATCTTTGGTAAAACCTTCAGCATGAATTTTTGCCCGGAAAAACCAGGATTTACAGACATAACAAGTACCATATCCAATGCATCCAAAAGGTCTTCAACCAGCTCGGTTGGTGTATCAGGATTCAGCGATACGCCAGCCTTTAATCCTGCTTTCTTAATTAACGAAACAATCTCTTTGGGATTTTCTGTAGTCTCTATATGAAAAGTAATCACATCGCCACCCCGCGCTGATGCAGCAAAAGCCTTCACATAGCGCTCAGGGTGTTCAATCATCAGATGAATATCTAAAGGTACTTGTGTAATACGTCGTATCCCCTCGACAATAAAAGGACCCATAGTAATGTTGGGGACAAAATGTCCATCCATAACGTCGATATGGATCAAATCGATACCTGCCAATTCTATCTTTTTGATTTCTTCTTCCAAGCGTACAGGATTGGCGGCAAGAATGGATGCTGCGATCTTGATTTTTGGTTGCATATTTTTTCTGCTTTGGTTTTCCATGATCGTTAACAACAAAGGAAAACTAATTTCATCACGTGTTTTCAACTGTTTCCAGCTGCTCAGGATGGCGAAGGTGGACTTGTCCTTACGACCCGCCTTCTGTCTGATAACGATGCAATTCCTGGGAGCTCTCCCCCTTCTAATAATTTCAGGAATGCCCCGCCTCCTGTAGAAATAAACGACACTTCGTGCGTTTTTCCTGATTTATGAAATGCCATATCGGTATCACCACCACCTACGATTGTTGAAGCGTGAGAGCTTGTTACTGCATCTACCATGGCATACGTTCCACGGCTAAAAGCATCAAATTCAAATGCGCCCATAGGGCCGTTCCAGACAATCGTCTTTGCATCCTGGAGTGCTTCAATAAATAGTTTTGTAGTTGCGGGACCAATGTCAAGAGCAATCCACTTTTCTGGAATTTCCTGATAGGGAACGACCTTTGTTTCCGCCTGGCCATTAAAACTCTCTGCAACAACAAAGTCCACAGGCAAATACACCTTTGTGCCAATTTTCCTGGACATATCCATCAAGTTTTTTACCACATCGAGCATGCTGTCCTCAACTAAGGATTTACCGATGCAGAAACCCTGTGCCTTGAGGAAGGTGAAAGCCATCGCTCCTCCGATAAGAACTTTATCCATTTTTTTGTATAGATTTTCAATGATCTTTATTTTGTCAGAAACCTTTGCACCACCTAACAGCGCTACGACCGGGCGCATAGGATTATTAACTGCCTTCTCAAAATATTCCATCTCTTTCTTTAGCAGGAATCCTGCCGCCGATAATACATAACCATCGATGCCGGTCATCGATGCATGCTTTCTGTGACAATTTCCGAAGGCATCTTGTATAAATACATCACACAGACTGGCCAACTCTGCCGCAAAGGATGGGTCGTTCTTTTCTTCGCCGGGATAAAACCGCAAATTTTCGAGCAGAATCACATCGCCATAATGCATCTCTTCTATTTGTTTTTTTACCTTTGGACCAATGCAATCCTCCGCCAGAAGTACCTTTACCTTTTCGCCGAGGAAACGTTGTAGTCTCCTTACAACCGGCTTGAGGGTGTACTTGGGATTTGCTTCGCCCTCCGGCCTACCCAGGTGTGTTGCAATAATAACCTTCGCTTCCTCATCTAACAAATAGTTAATCGTTGCCAGCGTCGCCCTTATCCTGGTATCGTCAGTAATATTTCCCTCTTCGTCTAAAGGGACATTATAGTCGGTACGAACCATTACCCTCTTTCTTCGCACGTCAATATCTTTTATAAATAATTTATGCATAGAATCCGGTCTGTTTCATGATAGATTTTGTGGTTTATAAATTTAGAAACGGGAGATCAACTCGACAAGGTCAACCATACGATTTGAAAACCCCCACTCATTGTCATACCAGGACACTACCTTCACCATACGTTTATCAATTACATACGTTAGAGCAGAGTCAAAGATGCTTGAATGGGTATTCCCAATAACGTCTGAAGAGACAATAGGGTCTTCGCAATATTCCAAAATGCCCTTCAGCTCCCCTTCGGCAGCCCTTTTCATAGCGGCGTTAACTGTTTCTACCGTAACATCTTTTGAAACAAGGACGACGAGATCCGTTACTGAACCGTTAGCAACGGGCACACGCATAGCCAAACCATCTAATTTGCCCTTCAGTGAAGGGATTACCTCTCCAATGGCTTTGGCAGCACCCGTTGTTGTGGGAATAATATTTACCGCTGCTGCCCGTGCCCTCCTGAGGTCTTTATGAATGAAATCGCTGATACGCTGGTCGTTTGTATATGCGTGAATTGTTGTCATCAACCCTTTTTCAATACCAAAGCTATCATGTATCACTTTTGCTAAAGGCGCCAAACAATTTGTTGTACATGAGGCATTGGATACAATTTTGTGCTCCGGCTTAAGATCCTTTGTATTAACGCCCACGACAATCGTGGCGTCGATTTTATCTTTCGCTGGCGCTGAAAGTATAACCTTCTTAGCACCTGCATCCAGATGCTTGGCACAATCAGCCCGAGAGGTAAAAATTCCGGTTGATTCTATTACAATATCAACCCCAAGTGATTTCCACGGCAAATTTGAAGGATCTTTCTCCATGAGCAGCTTGACTTCTTTGCCATTCACAAGTAATGACTTTTCTTTTGCCTCTACGCTGCCATCAAATCTACCATGTACCGAATCATACTTTAATAATATTTCCAACGATTTCGAGTCGGCAAGATCGTTGATAGCTAAAACGTCGATATCCCCTCGATAAGCAATTGCACGAAAGACATTCCTTCCGATCCTTCCAAAACCATTTATGCCAATCTTAATAGCCATAGTTGTCATCCTTTTGCTTATACTTATACCTACTGGTAAGAAGGAGTTAAACTAAAACCCCAACAAAATAAACCTATGATAAAATGCCGAACAAAAGACAAGGTATTTTAGCAGGCAGGTATGATTTGTCAAGTATTTTAATATCCACGAAAATACATTCTTTGTTACATCGAGGAAATCTTTTCGGGTTTAAAGAGGGCGGGATGAAATAGTGTCCGCCAAAACTGCAAACAAAAACCACAGAGAAATGAAATTCGTAATACAACAACTCCGAATGCTGATCAGGCTTGAAAAGCAATGACTTGTGGTAAGATGCTAAATTGCATTGAAAATACTGAAAATACCATTAAAATGTAAACACCTATAAAGACGTAAGAATGTGCAAAAGCATTGGAGAAATTTACAAATCATGTATATCGCCAAAATCATCTATGACCGAATCGCATAAATTATTTCAGTCCGTAAGGATTATCAGTGTCTGCACTTTTTTAAGCCGCATCCTTGGTCTTGCAAGGGACATGATTTGTGCGAGCATTTTTGGGACAAGTATGGTGTGGGACGCTTTTACTGTGGCATTTAAGATTCCCAACCTGTTTCGACGCCTCTTTGGTGAAGGTGCTCTCAGTGCGGCCTTTATCCCCGTCTTTACTGAAAACATAGAAAAACGTGGCAAGGAGGAGGCCCTTTTTTTTGTTAATGTCATAGCGACCGTACTGATTATTATCCTGGGTGGTATTGTTCTGCTTGGGGAAAGTTCTTTCTTCTTCATTCCCAGGATATTCCAGGTGCAGGAAAAATGGCAACTGGTATTTAAACTGCTTATCATCATGTTCCCGTACGTCTTCTTCATATGCATGGTAGCCTTTATGGCAGCAGTACTGAATACCCTTCATCATTTTTTCATGCCTGCCCTTGCGCCTGTTGTTATGAATATCTGTTGGATATCGGGTGCCGTTTTAGCTCCGTATACAGGGAAGACGCTGGATAAGATGATCTATGCAATTGCCATATCGACCTTCTTGTCAGGCCTTGTTCAGGTAATCATCCATATTCCCATCCTCCGGAAGAAAGAAATATATTATCAATTCGTTCCCCGATTTTCACATCCGGGGCTGAAATTAGTATTAACACGCATGGCACCTATTGTCTTTGGATTAGGTATAGTTCAGGTTAACGTGCTATTGGATAGTCTCATCGCTGTTGGATTTTCCGCTCCTCAGGGTGGACCAAACCATTTTAATTTCGCAGGAATCACTCTCTATTTTCCTATGAAAGCGGGTGCCGCATCGGTACTCTATTACAGCGATAGGTTAATCCAATTCCCCCTGGGGGTATTCGGTATCGCCATGGCAACTGCCGTTTTCCCTCTTTTTTCAACCCATGCGGTACGAGAAGATTGGAATAAATTTTCGACCGCCTTCAATAAGGCGTTAAAATTCATACTCTTCATTGGCATTCCTGCGTCCCTTGCCATTATCATGCTTCGGGAACCTATCGTCGATCTTCTTTACCGGAGAAATAAGTTTGACGCAGAATCCGCTTATAGGACTTCACGTGTCATCCTCTTTTATGCTGTTGGTATATGGGCATACTGTGGATTACATGTATTGATCCGTGCGTTTTATTCCGTCAAAGATACCGTTACTCCTGTTAAGGTTGGGGCGGCGTGTGTCGGGTTAAACCTCATTTTAAATCTTTCGCTTATATGGGTATTGCAGGAAGGTGGTTTGGCTCTTTCCACCGCCATCAGCGCTATCGTACAAATCGTTATTTTGACGATTATCTTACAAACAAGGCTTCGCATTAAGATAGAAAGCGAGGTTGTTGTTTCATTGCAGAAAAGTGTGGTTGCTTCAATCGTAATGGCATGTGCGTGCTGGTTTACCCTCAGGATGTTTCCCGATCTGAACGGAGGAGGAAGCCTCTATTTTAAAGGGCTTCGACTCTTTGTTCCCATGTTCTCCGCATGTGCTGCGTTTGCAGGAACCTCTGTCTTGCTCAAATCAGAAGAGTTTTCGCACCTGATCAGGCTATCGTTAAGAAAAACATAACAGTTTGTGGAATTGGAATTAGTAAAAACCTTCTCTTCGGTGTCGTCCGTTTGTGTTGTCCCGTAATACTTATGATTAAAATCCAGATTGTGTCAATTGTCGGTTTGTCTTTAGCTGAGCTAGAGGCATTGTGTATCGTGATGAGAGAACCTATTTATAGGGCTAAACAAATACTTTCCTGGGTTTATGACAAAGGCGCAACGTCCTTTGATCAGATGTCAAACCTTTCGAAAGATTTCAGATGTAAACTTTCAGAAAAACACCGGGTATTCCAGACTAACGTTGATACTATTACACAAACTGCACGTGGAACAGAGAAGTTTTTGATTCACTTAACCGATGATAACGTGATAGAGAGCGTCCTGTTAAGGGAAGGCAAAAGGGTCACTGCGTGTGTTTCCACACAAGTAGGCTGTGCAATGGCATGCCGGTTTTGTGCGAGTGGTCTCCTGGGTCTGGAAAGAAATCTTACCACAGGCGAAATAGTTGAGCAAGTCCTTCATATTAAAAATCATCTTCTTCCGGACGAACATCTCACCAATATCGTCTTTATGGGGATTGGTGAACCACTTGCAAATTACGATAACGTCGTCAAGGCTCTGAGGATTATGAATGCAGAGTGGGGATTAGGGATCGGGGCACGTCATATTACCATCTCAACGGTTGGCACTGCTGATGGTATTCGCCGATTGGCGCAAGAAGGGTTCCAGGTAAATCTTGCAATATCACTCCACGCATCCGATGATATGGTACGGTCTCAGATAATCCCATCGAACAAAAAGACTGGTGTTAAAAACATCATTGCCGCAGCCAGGGAATATTTTGAAATTACCAGGAGGGACATCAGTTTTGAATATATCCTGATCGATGGCGTCAATGCTTCAAAACAAGACGCCGAATCCCTTGCGAGGCTGCTCAGCCATATTCAATGCAATGTTAATGTTCTTCCCTTAAATCCTGTAAAAGAATTCAATCGGAAACCACCATCACTTGAAACGATTGAATTGTTTTGTAAGACATTAGAAAAACATGGACTTGTCGTGACCGTTCGAAAGAAAAAGGGTGATAATATTGACGCCGCGTGCGGTCAACTTCGTCTGCAGCGGCATAAAATTTTATGGAAAAACT
>JAUPKS010000104.1 GCA_030837315.1 Planctomycetota bacterium | reverse complement strand
CTGCTTTTTTCCCTGTTACTATGGACAGAATTGCTCCGTCATTTTGGAATCTAACCGCCGGCTGGTTTGTCGTTGGACATGTTCATCTGAGAAAGGTCGGCTATCTTTTCTGAGTATAATTTGTTAATTGACCTGATAAGCAACAGCCTGTTGTTACGAATGGCTTCGTCTTCGACATTCACGAATACCTTGTCAAAGAAGGTGTGGACTGGTTTTGCAAAGACCGCATAGTATGTACGGGAGGCTTCTTCGTATCTTTTTTCGTCTACCTGTTTCCGAATGGCCGTCTCGTTCCCTTTATAAATATCCCACAATTTACGTTCCTCCGCTTCTGTAAGGAGACGCTCATCTACCAAACCACGGCTATTCGCCTTTTTGCCGATATTAAATGTCCTTTCAGCGACAGTTACCAGATCAGGCCACCAATCCTCTTTTGAAACATGAGAGATTGCCTTTAGCTTTTGGAAAAAATCACCGATATCGTCAAATCCTGCATCTGTATTCAGGACGGCATTCACCAGGTCGTACCGATATCCTCTTTCTATATTTATCTGATATAACCTATCTCTAAAAAATTCCTTTATGGCAGACACTGATTTTTCACGCATGATCGTGTGTTCGCCGGATATTTCTTTTCCAGGAAACAGGGGAAGCAGAGATAATGATTTACAAAGGACTTCCCCAAGTTCTAACGTAAATCCATGCTCCTCTATGATACGGATTATACCATAGGCATGTCGTCTCAGGGAGTAAGGATCTTGTGAACCTGTTGGGATTAAATTCAGGGCAAAGCAACTGGATATCGTATCGAGCTTGTCGGCCAGCCCCACAACTGCCCCAATCTTTGACGCAGGGATATTATCAGCTGAAAAGCGAGGCATGTAATGTTCTGCTATCGCTAGGGCAACAGATGGTTCTTCGCCATCCCATTCGGCGTACTCCCTGCCCATAATTCCCTGCAACGATGGAAATTCACCTACCATCTGGGTCGACAGGTCTGCCTTACACAAGAGTGCTGCGCGTTCAGCCAGGGTAACGTCTTCAATAGACAGCTTATTAAGGTTAATTAACCGGTGTGATATAAAGCTGGAGAGTTTAACAATCCTGTCCGTTCTGTCACGATAATTCCCCACCTTTTCAAGGAAGGCAAGGTTCTTTAAATCCTCCACCCGTTTTTCAAGGGGAACTTTTCTATCCTCTTTCCAGAAGAATCTGGCATCAGAGAGTCGCGCCTTCAATACGCGCTCGTTACCCTGAATGGTAGTATTGGCATTGCTTTCATTACGATTGAGGACTGCTATAAATTTATTCAAAAGCTTCCCGTCTCTCTTTTTGATGGGAAAATACCGCTGATGTTCTTTCATGGCCGTTTCTATAACATGGGCAGGGATGTCAAGGAATTCCTCATCAAAACTGCATTCGATAGCATTGGGGTATTCCACCAGGTTTGTCACTTCATCCAGCAACTCTTCATCATCAATGGTTGTGCCATAAGGCGTCATGATCTGTGTAATTTTCGTCCGCAGCGTCTCACGACGCTCTGTTATATCGGCGACAACATGCTCCTGCTTCAGTAATCGCTTGTATAAATCCCAATCGGCTGTTGATATCTCAATTGTTTTGCCAGATAAGAAAGGATGACCAAAGGTAAATTTATCTGCCTTAATCCCATTGATTTCCATCGGAACAACCTTATCCCCAAAGAGTGCAAGTATTGAGCGTATGGGGCGGGCAAAGAATAGATTGTTTCCTTTCCACTTCATTGATTTGGGGAATGAGATGTTCCTGATGATCTCGGTTAAAATTTCTGGCAAAACATGCAGCGCCTCCCGACCCTCTACTTTTTTAATCGCAATACAATACTCCCCTTTAGAAGTCTTTTTTATTTGAAGGTTCTGTATATCGACACCCTGAGACTTTGCAAACCCCAAGCCTGCTTTTGTAGGATTTCCAGTTTTATCAAAAGCAATTGATGCGGCAGGTCCCTGGATTTCTTCCGTAATACTTTCCTGTTTTTGCGGCAGACCCTTTACAAACAAGGTCAATCTTCTGGGCGTGCCTGTAAAATAGAGAGAATGTATCTCCAGACGGTGTTTTTCTGCACGTTCTGTAAACAATGTCTTTATCTGGTTGAGTGCAGGAGTAATATAACTGGCGGGAATCTCTTCCGTGCCGATTTCAAAAAGCAGGTCAGTCATGTTAGAGCCGCACGATATGTTTCTTGTTAATACCCTTCAAGGCATTGCGGGTATCGACAATTAGTTTTGAGTTAGACACAAGTAAATTATAATCAAAGTTGCTGTGGTCTGTTACAATCACCGTGCAATCCATCTTAGATAACAACTCTTTCGAGAGGGGTTTTGATTTGGCGTTCAGCTCGTGATAATTAATCTCTGCAATATAAGGGTCTGTATACGTTATTTTAGCGCCCTTTGATCGTAAGATATTCATAATTTCAAGGGCCGGCGATTCCCGAAGATCATCCACGTCCTTCTTATACGCGACACCGACGATATGGATGCTTGATCCCCTTACACTCTTTTCTGCGTCGTTTAATGCATCCGCAATCTTTTCCACAACAAATTCAGGCATAGCGCTGTTTATCTGGTCTGCCAGCGCAATAAACCGCAGTTCAAACCCATTCTTTTTGGCAACCCAGGAAAGATACAATGGGTCGATGGGGATACAATGGCCGCCAAGGCCGGGTCCCGGGTAAAATGACATGAAGCCAAAGGGTTTTGTCTTTGCCGCATCGATAACTTCCCATACATCGATACCCAGTCTTTCCGACATGATGGCGATTTCGTTGGCCAATGCAATATTGACATTCCGGAAGGTATTTTCCAGGAGTTTTACCATTTCCGCCACCTTTGGAGAAGAAACGGGTATAATTGTTTCAACGATATGGCTATATAAACAACTTGCCAATTCCGTACATTGCTGCGTTACGCCCCCAATTACCTTGGGAATATTTTTTACTGAATATCGCTTGTTTCCTGGATCAATACGTTCCGGAGAAAAGGCAAGATAGAAGTCTTTGCCTACCGTGAGACCCCCTTCCGCTAACATAGGTAATACCAGTTCTTCTGTTGTGCCCGGATATGTGGTGCTTTCCAATATGAAGAGTTGTTCCTTGTGCAGGTAGTTCTTCACTTCCTGGCTTACATTGATAATATAAGACATGTCAGGGTCTTTTGTCTTTGTCAGCGGCGTTGGAACGCAGATACTTATTGCATCTAATGTTGACAGGACACTGGTATCATCGGTTACACGGAAAAGCCCTTTTTCGATAAACTGTGCGATGTCTTCACTTTTAACATCGATTACATATGATGTACCCTTTTTGAGAGACTCGACGCGCTCTTTGTTTTTATCAATTCCTGTTACGCAGTATCCGCTCCGCACAAATTCAAGCGCAAGTGGCAGTCCGACATAACCGAGTCCGACAATGCCTATTTTAGCCTTTTTGGTTTTAATCTTTTCTAATAATTCGCCCATATATTTATGATGCAGTCAGCTGGTATCTTTAAAAAGCCGGAGTAAACAGTGCAACAGATATTAATCAGTCGAACATCTGATTGCAATAGAAAAATGCAGGATAACCACTTATACTCCTTGACATTACTTCATGAGTTGCGTAAAATCCGTACGTACAAGTGTCATTTGAGCTAACAAGTTATGTAGCCGCAGGCTTCAGTCCGCGGCTACCAGCGGAGCCGCATAAACAAAATGAAAATCCTATGCAATTAATTAAACGGTAACCGTTCTGCGATAGGGGGTCGGTTTCACCAGATTAAGTGGTTTAAATCGATACTACAAATGCCTAGAAAATATATATCCAGCCTGAAAACCGGCGAGCTTGTAGAAGATGTATTTCTTGTTCTGAAAAAGGAAGTAAAGGAAACACGGGAAAAAAAGCCGTATCTCAATCTGCAACTGGCCGACAAATCCGGTTCTATTGAAGCACGGAAATGGGATGCACCATCTCAACTTTGTGGCAGCTTCAATAAAGATGCGTTCGTAAAGATAAAAGGCGTTGTCGAGACCTTCAACAATACCCTGCAAATCCGCATTAACGAAATCTGTCCCATAGAAGAAACGCAAGTACAGATGGGTGAATTCATACCAAGCACGGAAAAAGATATTTCCGTGATGATGAATGAACTCAAGCAGATTATCAATACGATTCGAGAACCCTATCTTTTGAAGCTCTTACAGGCATTTTTTGCAGATGAATCCTTTTGCAAAGTGTTTTCCACCGCGCCTGCCGCCACACAATACCACCATGCCTATCTGGGCGGGTTATTGGAGCATATCCTTTCTGTCG